>JBKJSR010000268.1:0-3304 GCA_046594355.1 Bryobacter sp. | reverse complement strand
CCTCAGGTTCCCGACCAGATTGTCGTGATCCGCGGTAATAGCCGCACGCTGGAAACCGTTGGGATGAAGCCTGCCTCCAGCGCTTCCCCCGCTATCCCGTAACGTTAGGATCCAATGACTCTCTCTATGCTTTTTCCGATGGCATTCTCGATGGTTTTGATGAAACCGAGGAATTTACGTATGTCTTATCTCAGCAACGCTCAAAAGCTTCTGTCCTTCGCATTGGCGGGCATCATGGTGCTACCGGCACCAACCCCCCTGGCTGCCCAGTCGATGAATGTCGTCGACCTCAGCATGACGATTGGCAAGAGCCTCGTCATCGACTACCCAGTTGAAATTGGGCGTATCTCCACTTCGAGCCCCGAAGTTGTCGATGCGGTCCCCGCTACTTCCAAAGAATTCCTCCTCCACGGCAAGGGTCATGGGGCGGCGACCGTTGTCGTCTGGGCCAAATCCGGTGCCCGAACCATGTACAACGTCACCGTGGAACACAATGTCGATCCAATCCGCAAGCTCCTGAGCGAAACCTTCCCCAACGAAGATATTCGTGTCCAGAGCGCAAGGGATTCGATCACCCTGGTCGGCCGCGTCTCGAGCAAAGAAGTCGCCGACCGCGCCGTGGCCATCGCCGCTCCCATGGCGAAAACTGTCGTCACCAACCTCCAGCTTGCTCCCCCTCCGGTAGAGCAACAGATCATGCTGCGCGTCAAGTTCGCCGAGCTGAACCGCAGTGCCAGCATGCAGTTCGGTGTCAATCTTCTGAGCACTGGCGCAACGAATACGATCGGATCGGTCGGCACCAACCAATTCGCCGCCGCTAATACCCAAACCATTCGTGGAAATGCAGGCACCAACATAGCGCCACCGCAGAGCTTTAACCTCACCGATGCACTCAATATCTTTGCCTTCCGGCCAGACCTCAATCTCGGTGCCGTGATCCGTGCTCTCCAGAGTCAGGATGTCCTGCAAATTCTGGCCGAGCCCAATCTCACTACGCTCAATGGCAGAGAAGCAAGCTTTCTGGCGGGTGGTGAATTTCCGGTCCCAATTCTGCAAGGCGGCGGCAATGCCGGCGCGGTCACCGTCCAGTTCCGCGAATACGGAATCCGGCTGAATTTCAATCCTCAAATCACCGCCAGCGGCACAATTCGAATGTACGTCAAGCCGGAAGTTTCTACGATCGATTTGTCGAATGCCGTCTCCCTGTCCGGCTTTACGATCCCAGCTTTGGCTACCCGGCGCATGGAAACCAACGTGGAACTAAAAGAAGGTCAAAGTTTTGTGATCGCCGGCCTGATCGATGATCGCGTCGTCGAACAAATGTCGAAAATTCCTGGCCTCGGGAGTATCCCGATTCTCGGCAACCTCTTCAAGAGCCGCCTTGAGCGCAAATCCAAAACCGAATTGATCGTGATTGTAACTCCTGAAATCGTCAGGCCTTACAATCCCGACGACAAGTTGCCGATCCCTGAATTCCCCAAAGAATGGCTGCAACCCTTCAAGGCCACCAAGAAGATAGCCGAGCCCGTCAAGCAAGGCGTCACCCCAACCCCGGTAAAAAAAGCTGAGGCCGACGGCAAGAATCCATTTCTGTTCTGGAAGGCCGCGAAGAAAACTGCGCAGTCCACTCCAGGCAATCTCTCCGCTACGGACGCCGCTGCTCAGAGTCCCAGCGTTGCCACTTCGGCTTTGATCGCTGGAGTAGATCTGACCACCCCTGTTAAAACAGCTCCGGTCGGCTCTGTTCCGACCAGCCCTGCTTCGACCAGCCCTGCTTCGACCAGCCCTGTTACCGCTCTCCTCGATACGGCCAGCTCTCCTGATACCGCATCCCCTAGCACCGCATCCCCTAGCGCCGCATCCCCTAGCACCGTTCCGAATAGCCCCGACTCACCCAGTTCTGCTCCCGCTATCCCTGTCGCCGCTCAACCTTCAGCCGATTCGCCCATAACAGTAATCGAGTCCCCAACCGCCCCTCAAATTAAGATTGCGACTGCTCCTCCCGCACGACGCGCCGCCATCGTCCGCGCCGCTCCTGTTGCCTCGAATCTTAGTGCGGTCCCGGATCAAACTATTGGGGCTGGAAGCGGAAACTAACTTTTCTTTTCAAGAAAGCGCCACGATGAATTCACCGTTTTTAGGATCGAATGGAATGGAGCTCACCGCTATCCTGATTTGTCAGGATAGCGAGTTAGCCTCAGCCTTCACTCGCTCGGTGGAGAATTCGCGGTCCTTTCAGATCATGGCGGACCTCAAGGGCTATCCCCTGCGGCAAACCCTCGAAATTCGCTTGCGTCAATTGCAGCCCGATGTCGTCCTTCTCGACTTGTCTTCCAGCCTGGACGCCGCCTGCGAGTTGATTCAGATCATCACTCAGGTCGCCCCATTGACCCATGTCATTGGACTGCACAACGCTAACGATTCTGAGGCGCTGTTGCGCTCACTCCGGCTTGGTGCCAGTGATTTCCTTTATGCCCCCTTCGATCTTGCCACCCAACTGGAAGCCGCCGACCGCATCCGCCGTCTCAAAGAGCCCGATCAGCCAGCCGACCGCGAACTGGGCCGCGTGATCGCCTTTGCCAGTTCAAAGCCGGGTTCCGGTGCCTCAACACTTAGCGCGCAAACTGCGTTCACCCTCAAGAAGCTCACTGGCCGCCGTGTTCTGCTCCTCGACCTCGACCTGATGGGCGGTACTATCGGTTTTTATCTGAAGCTGAATCATGCCTACTCGATGCTCGATGCCATCGAGCATGCCAATCGCTTGAATCCCGCAGTCTGGAGTTCGATGATCGCTCACTGCGGCGGCATCGACATTCTGCCCGCGCCCGATGCTCCGGTTTCTTCTGAAGTGCCCAGCGACCGGCTCCATAGCGTTTTGCAGTATGCCCGAATGCTTTATGACTGGGTAGTTGTCGATCTGCCGGCCATCTTTTACCGTCCCAGCCTGCTGATGCTCACCGAGGCCGACCATATGTTTCTCGTTTCCACTGGCGAGTTGCCCAGCTTGCATCTGGCGCGTAAGGCAATCACGATGCTGACCCAGCTTGGGCTGACCAAGAATCGCTACAAGCTCTTGGTCAACCGCGTCAACAAGCGCGACGGCATTGGCTTGACAGACCTCGAAAAGATTTTTAATTCCCCCATTGACGCAATGTTTCCAAATGACTACTTTTCACTTCACAGAGTCGTCACTCTCGGCCAGCCTCTGGGCGCGGACTGTGAGCTCGGGAAGGCCGTGGAGGGCCTGGCCCGGAAAATTTCCGGCAGCGGTGTTGCTGAAAAGAAGAAGTCGGCAAACATGCTT
>JBKJSR010000775.1:0-4743 GCA_046594355.1 Bryobacter sp. | reverse complement strand
CGAAGTAGAGGCACGCCGCTTCCGCATGCGGCGTGTAGAACGATTACTCAAAGACCTCGGCGACCACCTCAAGGACATCGGAGAAATTGATGCATCCGACAGCGAGAACCTGCGGATCGTCCAACCCTTCCACGGGCGAGCGGTGACATTGATACTCGGCAATCGCAACTTCAAGTTGCGCTACGAGAACTTCCTGGCAATGGCCGAACAGCTTATGGAGAGGCTGCCAAATGCAATATCCTTCGATTTGCGTCTGGAAGAACAAGTCACGGCGGCCGAAGAAAGCAAGCCCGAACCGGCTCCAGTAGTCGATGAGAAAAAAGCGAGGAGGAAGCGTGACTGAAAAGACAACCTATGCAGTTGGGCTCGACGTGGGCAGTGCGTGGACCCGCTGCCTGATCACCGAAGTCGTCGATGGCGGCCTCGAATTTCGTGGCCACGGCCACTTCGAATCGAAGGGCTGGCATAAGGGCCGCGTCAGCGACCAGAAAACGATTAGCGAGAATATCCGCTGGGCCGTGCAGATGGCCGAGTGCCAGGCGCTGATTTCTGTCAGTGGTGTCGTGGCCGGCCTTGGCGGAGGCGGCATTGATGGCATGACCTCGCGTGGCGTCTACGAATTTGGCCGCCCGCGCCAGATCGACACGGGTGACATGAGTTATGTCATCAAACAGGCGGCGGAGGTAAAGCTCGAACACGACCGCATGATCCTGCAGGTCTGCCCGCAGGACTTTGTCATCGATGGCCGTGCCAATATCCAGAATCCGAAGGGCATGTCGGCCGCGCGTCTTGAGGCACACGTACATCTCGTTACTGCCAGCGAGCAGGAACACAACGTCATTCAGGCCTCGGTGAACGAAGCCCATCTGGCATTGGACGAGTCCGTTTTTGAACCGGTTGCGGCTGCCTATGGGTCTACCAGCGAAGGCGAACGGGAACACGGCATTGGAGTGATCGACATCGGCGCACACACGACCGACGTGGCGCTTTACGAGGGCGAAGCGCTGGTTGGCAGCTTCAGCATCGGCATCGGTGGAGACCACTTCACCAAAGACCTTGCCTATTATCTAACCAGTAGCCGTGAAGATGCGCAGTTGCTTAAAGAGGAGTTTGGCTGTGCCCTGTTGGGGTTGTTGAGCGGCAACACGCTGATCGAAGTACCCGGCGCGGAAGGCCGCGAGCCGCGTGAGATCTCGCGCTGGCAGATCGTCGAGATCCTTGAAGCCAGAGCCGAACAGCTCTTTCAGGAGGTCCGCAAAGAGATCACCCGTCTTGGAATGGACGGCAACCTGCAGGAAGGTGTCGTACTGACCGGCGGTGGCGCAAAGCTCCCCGGCATGCTCGATATCGCCGAACGCGAACTGAACTGTCCTTCGCGCAACGGCTTGCCCGAAGCCATCAACAATTGGCCCGACGAACTGCTTAGCCCGGACTGGACCACTGTAGCGGGCCTCGCAATGTACGCGGGCCGCATGAAATTACGCCGTGACGGCAAGCGCAGGACGCCGCGGCTTTTGAACCTGGTGCTGCGCTAAGGAGTTTATGATGCAGAATCCATTACTGAATGAAACCGGGATGAAGTTTTCACTGGAAGACGAATTTTCCTTGAATACCAGGATTAAAGTCATCGGAGTTGGCGGCGGCGGCAGCAATGCCGTGGCGCGGATGATGGACTCCGGCTTGACGGGTGTCGAGTTCTACATCATGAATACCGACAAGCAGGCATTGCAATCTTCGCCAGTGCCAAACAAGCTCGTGATCGGTGCCAAGATCACCAATGGCCTTGGAGCGGGTGCCGACCCGCAGATCGGGCGCAATGCAGCGCTCGAAGATACCGACAAGATCATTGAGATCCTTGAGGGCGCGGACATGGTCTTCGTCACGGCCGGCCTTGGTGGCGGAACGGGAACGGGCGCTGCACCGGTTGTGGCGGCACTTGCCCGGGAGATGAATGCGCTCACGGTCGCCGTTGTTACCAAGCCTTTCGAGTTCGAAGGGCCGCGCCGCAAGAGGAGTGGCGAGCGGGGCTTGAGCGATCTTGCCGCCGCCGTCGATACGGTGATCCCGATCCCGAACGACCGGCTGCTCTCGCTCGTACCAAAGGGGACGAGCTTCTTTGAAGCCTTCCGTGTCGCCGACGACGTATTGCGGCAGGCGGTGCAGGGCATTAGCGACATCATCACAACTCCCGGCCTGATCAACCGCGACTTCTCCGACATCAAGAGCATCATGACCGGCATGGGCTACGCCATGATGGGCACGGCTTCGGCGACGGGTGCCAACGCCGCGCTTCTGGCGGCTGAGCAAGCCATTAGTTGCCCGCTGCTCGAAGAGGGCGGCGTGCGTGGCGCGCGCGGGATCCTGATTAACATTACCGGGTCGAGCAGGCTTGGCCTGCATGAGGTGAACGAGGCTTGTTCGCTGATCCGCAAGGCTGCTTCGTTTGAAGATGTCCAGATCAACTTTGGCGTGGTCATGAACGAGGCCATGGGCGAAGAGGTGAAGATCACGGTGATCGCGACCGGCTTCGAGCGCGAGTCGCTGCCTCAGATCGAACGCCGCGTCCGGCAGAACGACGTGATCATGGACATGGCACCACGGTCGATGGCGGCGAGCGTCGGCGTGACCAGCAACGCGTTCACGAGCTTTGATCCGCCGCCGATCATGATGCAGCCCGAGCCGGAAGCAGTGATGTACGCTCCTGAACCGATGGAAGAGCCAGTGTTACCGCAAGAAGCCGCCGCTGCGCCAATAGAGGAAACAGACGACTTTGAAATGCCTGCTTTTCTCAAGCGGGAACGGCGCTTGTTTCAGTAAGCGGGGCGCGGCTAAAGCCGCCGGAAGAGTATCCCGTCTGAGAGCCGGCCAAGGCTCCGCAGGCGCGGTGATCTTGAACCCTTGGTCATCTTCGTCCCAATTCTGATTTGCAATATAATCGCGGATTGTCTTCTCATTCAACGCGCCCACGGATGCTACCCCCAGTTGCACTTCCTTGTTCGCAACTTTCTATCCACGGCGCTCAGCGGTGTTTGGGCGGGACTTGGCCGGTGGAATTGGCTTCGTTTGTTCGCTATTGCGGCGCTGCGTTTTTGCGTTCGTGCGCCACTTTTATCCCTGGGGGCCAGCGGTGTTTGAGGTGGACTTGGCCGGTGAAACTAGCTTCGTTTGTTCGCTATTGCAACGCTACGTTTCTGGGTTCGGGCGCAACTTTCACCGATGGGGGCCAGCGGTGATTGAGGTGGACTTGGCCGGTGAAACTGGCTTCGTTTGTTCGCTATTGCAACGCTACGTTTCTGGGTTCGGGCGCAACTTTCACCGATGGGGGCCAGCGGTGTTTGAGGCGGGACCTGGCCAGTGGAATTGGCTTCGTTTGTTCGCTATTGCAGCGGTGCATTTTTCGGTTTGCTTGAGGCCTTTATGCATGGGATGCAGCGGTGTTTGAGGTAGATTGTTCTTGGGTCGAGTCGGATTGGCTGGCTTCGTTTAACCAGACTTGATCGGCACGGTTGAAATCGGATTGATGACCGGTGGCAATGGCGAGTCCAAGGATAAGCGGCTCTTCATTTGCCAGTTGATTTTTTCGGAGATCGGCAAAGGGGATGGCGACTGAGACGGGAGCGAAGACTTTGGCACCGGCGAGTTC
Source organism: Bryobacter sp. (assembly GCA_046594355.1). Taxonomy (GTDB): domain Bacteria; phylum Acidobacteriota; class Terriglobia; order Bryobacterales; family Bryobacteraceae; genus Bryobacter. The sequence continues at coordinate 1,100 of JBKJSR010000775.1, read as the reverse complement.
GGCGTGGACTTCGACGCCCGCCAATCTGTGGAGCAGGAGTTGCTGGAGCTGTTTGAATGCTTTGGCGGCGCGGCGTTCAAAGAGGGCACCGAGTTTGATGGCGCGTTCCATTTGCAGGAAGGCTTGTTGGGAGTCTGGATTTTCGAGCCAGCGGTCTTGCGCTTCGCATTCGATGGATTGGGCGCGGAGGCACTGGAAACTCGCGTAAGTGTATTGCTCGAAGATCAGATTTTCGGTGGTGCCGGAGGGGAGACATTCTTCGCGGAGGGTGGTTTGGAGTTTCAGGTACTGTTCCCGTTCTTCGGGTTTCGCTGCGAAGAGGGTAACGCTTGCGGCGGTGAGGCCGTGACGGAGACTGTTGGTTGCGGATGTTGCCCGGCCCTCGGGGGTGGAGGGACCGGTAGATTTCTTTGCGTTTGCCTGATTGGCTAATTGTTGAGCAGCGGAGGCCATGATTTTAATTCCTTGTCGACTGTGCTTTCTAGTGGAGGGACGCAGGGCGCCCTCCGGTAGAAAAGCTAGCAGACGGAATCTGGAATTCGAAACGCATTTTGTGTAAATGGTTGACAATAGTGGAAATATAAATTTTAAATAGTTGTGAATCAACCTGGCGGCCCCCCTGGGCCGGCACAGAGGGAAAGCCTGAACTACTCGCATCGACTCGCCGCCGCTAGAACAAGATCACGTTCAAGGCTTTAATTTATCGAGAGTCAGTTCCGATGCAACGGTTATAATCCGTCCGGTATTTATACTTTTCGCCATGCACCCTCCGAGCGTCAATCAAGAACTGTTCGTGCGTCTTCTTTCTCACTCACCCGATTCCTTGATCGCCTTGGCGATCTCTTCCAGTCCTGTCGGGACCTTTTGAAGGTCATATAAGGTGCGGAGCATTTCGTCATCGTGGGTCAGGCTGGCACGGTGCTCGTCGGGGCTGCATTTGAACCGCTGTTGGTACTTCGTACCTTCCACGTCCTTGAAGTCCACGACGCCACTAAACTGCATAACCGTGTACTTCTTGAATAGCTCGTGCGGTCGCCCGACGTTCATTGAGGCGCTGGCTTGCGGCATAAGCGAAAGAATGGAATCTAACTCGGTCACGT
>JBKJSR010000675.1:0-3875 GCA_046594355.1 Bryobacter sp. | reverse complement strand
CACACTTGGGTGGGAGAAGTTGCCGTCACGATGGTTTGAAGTCGCCCGCTCAGGCCAGCAATTGGTGTTTCATGGCAAGGGTCGTGGACATGGCATCGGATTGCCTCAATCGAGCGCCGAGCGCATGGCGGCGAACGGCAAGACGCATCAGCAAATCCTCGCTGAATATTATCCCGGTACTCGAATCGGAATCGGCGCTTCTGGCCTCACCTGGACTTCCTTACGCTCCACGCGCATCAAGCTCTTCACAACCAATGCCGCGAGGGATAAAGTATTACTCGCTCTCGCCGAAAAGGAACTGCTTGTGCTTGAGGCACTCACACGGCTCAAGGCCGATCCCTCGATCCGGATCTACCCCAGTCGAGAAGCGTTTCGCGATGCCACTGGCATCCTCGACAAAATTCATGGTGCAACCCGGGGTCGCAATATCAAGCTGCCGCCGGACCCTACCATTTCCACTCTCCGCCACGAAATCCTGCACGCGATACTCGAGACGAACACAAACACAAAACATCCGGACTGGTTCCGTGAGGGCTTGGTGCAAGCTTTACTCAACGAAAAAGGTGCCGCTGCAGATCGCGTAACCGCGCTAATCAACCGCGACGGCAAGCCGAAGGTATTGGAGATGTGGACGGGCGCGGAACCAATGCAATAAGCCGCGCTTTGATATATTGAGGCCAACTATGAGGTCCATCAAGCTTTTCTTATTCGTCTTGTTTTTGGTATGCGTGAACATCATGTCGGCCCAGGATCCCAGGGGTGTAATTCTCGGCCACGTCACAGATTCTTCGGGTAGCCCCTTGCCCAACGCAAATGTCAAAATCACCAACGTGGATACCGGGCTTACTGTTACAACAACTACAAACGACGGTGGCAATTACCGTGCGCCCTATCTCAATCCAGGCAGCTATAACGTCGAATTGGAAGCGGCCGGTTTTGCCAGGCTGCTCAGCCGGGACGTCAAAGTCCGCACCACAGAAAGCGTCACTTTCGACATCGAAATGAAGGTCGGCCAAGTCAGCGAATCTGTAGAAGTGCGCGCGGAAACCCCGCTCCTCAATTCCGCCGATGTCTCGCTCGGCCAAGTGATCGACCAGCGCCGCATTGAAGAACTTCCGCTATTCGCAGGCAATGCCATGGACCTCGTTCATCTCGCGCCCGGCACCGTCAATGGCACGAACCTGCGCCTCCGCAAGGCACCGTTCAATTCGGCCCCCAGCTCCTTTGGCACCAACGGCACCGGCAACAACAACAACGATTTCACCATCGACGGAGTCGTCAACGTATACTCGGACGGCACTGCTCCGCGCGTGGCATTCTCGCCGCCTCAGACCTCCATCGCGGAGTTCAAGGTGCAGACGGCAGCCTTCGATGCCTCCGCTGGTTTCTCGCTCGGTTCCAACGTAAACGTGACTACCAAATCGGGGGCCAACCAGCTCCACGGTGAATTTCACGAATGGTTCCGCCACTCTAAACTCGATGCCCCCACCATCTTCCAGAATCGTACCGGCCAGAGGCTCCCGCTCTATCAGGACAATCGCTTCGGTGCCTCGGCGGGCGGCCCGCTTACGATCCCAAAAGTCTATTCGGGAAAAAATCGCACCTTCTTTTTTTACGCCTTTGAAGCGAATCTTTTCGGCGACCCCAATGGCAGCGCAACCGTTACCGTGCCTACAGCCGAGATGCGGCGCGGCGACCTCTCGCCTCTACTTCGCCTCAGCGCTAACAACCAGGTCTACGATCCGTTTTCCACTGTGGCTGTGGCCGGAGGCCGATTCCAACGGACGCCTTTCCCGGGCAATATCATCCCGACTTCGCGGCTCGACCCCGTCTCGCAAAAGCTGCTGCAGGCCTTCCCCGCCCCCAACCAGGCGGGCACCGTGGACTTCCGGCAGAATTTCTTCCTCGCCACCAAGGCTCTCGAAACCTACTGGACCAACATCGGACGCATCGATCATGCATTCTCTGAAAACCATCGCATCTTCGTGCGCATGCATCGCGACTATTGGCAGGAAGACAAGAACCGCTTCTTTGGCCCCGACAACATCAGCGGCGTGATCCTCAATCGCATCAATCGCGGTGCCGCTTTCGACGATGTCTACGTCATCAATCCCTCTGTGTTGTTAAACGTCCGCTATGGACTCACGCAACAGGAATTCCCTGAGAAGCGTGTTTCCCAAGGCTTCGATCTCGCGAGCCTGGGCTTCAATTCGAGCCTGGTCAACTCCATCGACAAGGCCACCGCAACCTTTCCCCGCCTCAATGTCGCCCCTTGGTCTACCGTGTCCAACTGGGAGTCTGGCGATGGCACCACCGCCTCGCTCATTCACAATTTGAATTCCACCCTCACCTGGAACAAGGGCAAGCACAACCTGCGCTTTGGTTTCGACTGGCGCAACCTGCGGGAAAATCGCAACCGCTACCCGAATGGCACATCGCCCGACTTCTCGTTTAATTCAACCTTCACGCGTGGCCCTCTCGACACTGCCGCTGCGCCCCAGGTTGGTGGCGAGATCGCAGCCTTCCTGCTTGGTGTGCCCGCCGGCACCATGGGTATCAACGCATCCTACGCCGAGCGCAACTCCATCTATGGCTTCTATGTCCAGGACGACTTCAAACTCTCTCGTAAACTGACCCTCAACATTGGCCTGCGCTACGAAGTCGAATCCGCCACGACGGAACGATACAACCGCGCCGTTCGCAACTTCGACGCCACCACAGCCAGCCCGATTGAAGCGCAGGCCCGCGCACAGTATGCCGCAGCGCCAATTCCCGAACTCCCCGCCAGCCAGTTCCGCGTTCTCGGCGGCCTCACATTTACCAACGCCAATGGCAACCCGCGCGGCTACTGGGATACCGGCAAGCTGAACTTCATGCCCCGCTTCGGCCTCGCCTATCAGTTGGATACCAAGACCGTCATCCGCGCCGGTTACGGCATCTACACAGCGCCTCTAGGCACGCTCTACACCAACACGGAGCCAGCCGGCTTCAGCCTCAACACCCCAATCCAGGCCACGCTCGATAACGGATTGACCTACCCCGCAACAATGAACAACCCCTTTCCTAATGGCCTCACGCGGCCTGCCGGCCCCGCTGGCGGCCTTCTCACCAATATCGGGCAGGGTGTAAACGCCTTTCCCTCGGCGCGTAAAAATCCTTATGCCCAACGCTGGAGCCTCGGTTTTCAGCGCACAATATTCGGCGGCTTCCTCCTCGAAGCTTCTTATGTCGGCAACCGCACGACGCGTATCAACGTTCTGCGAAACCTCAACTTTCTCCCGGCGCAGTACCTCTCCACCAGCCCCGTGCGCGACCAGACCACGATCAACTATCTGGGGCAGAACTTTCCCAATCCGCTCCGTGGCACCAACCCGATCTTTGGTGCCAACACCAACCGTGCCAGCCTCTTGCGTCCCTTTCCACAGTTCGGCAACGTGAACATTTATGAGCCCATCGGTTACGCCTGGTATCACTCGCTCCAGATGCGTCTTGAAAAGCGATTTAGCAAAGGCTTCACCAGCCAGCTATCCTACACCTGGTCGAAGAACATGCAGGCTAGCGAGATGCTCAACGATCAGGATCCCCGGCCCTACGAAGTGATATCCGACCTCGACCGCACGCAGCGCCTCACCGGGTCCGGCATCTGGGAACTCCCCTTCGGCAAGGGTCGGCATTGGGGCACCAACTCGCATCCCATCGTGATCTGCCAGCCGCCGGCGATTCCGTTCACGATGGGATCCGGCATCTGGGAACTCCCCTTCGGCAAGGGCCGCCATTGGGGCACCAACTCGCATCCCATCGTGAACGGAATCGCCGGCGGCTGGCAGATCACGGGTGCCATGCAATATCAATCCGGCGCTCCGCTGGGCTTTGGC
>JBKJSR010000653.1:0-2705 GCA_046594355.1 Bryobacter sp. | reverse complement strand
GCCAATGAGAACACCCTCTGCCTCAGCAGCTCCTCCACGCTGTGCTCCACCCGCGCCTGATCCCGTTGATCGGCAAAGCACATACTCAGCCGTTCGGTTAGCCTCAGCCTTCGCTCCACCTCCCGCAACAACAACCCACCACCATCGCTGCTGCTCTGTTCTCCATCAAACTCCGCCACTACCGTCCGCAAATAACGTCCTGCAAACTCAAACCGTTCTTGCATACACTCTGTCATAGCGAAGGCCTCCTGTGTCCTGTCTTTATCTCTTTGTCAACGAATCAGTTATCACAGATCAGTAGCCCTTTTGCTACTTTTTTGTGAGAAATCCGGGCTAGCTACCAGACCAGTCGCGCACCAAGCTGTACACGGCGCGCCGGATCTGCCGAGTTAATCACTCCAAATCCCGGGCCACCAAAGGACGAACCAGGATTGCCGAAATTCGGATGATTGGTGAGGTTGAAAAATTCTCCCCGCAATTGAAGCTTGCGCCGCTCCCCGAGCGGAAAGTTCTTCAGCAGTGAGATATCCAGATTGATCTTGCCATCGGACCGGACTATGCCGACTCCGCCGGTGCCATTCCGAAAGGCCGCCGGTTGAGCGAACGCAGCCGTATTGAACCAGCGCGCCGGAGACCTTTCTCCATTCGACAGATTGGGAACTCCAACAAGATCGGCCCGCAACGCGCCCGCGGAAAAATTGTTCCGCGTGTCCACTTGGGTCGTTACGGTAAAAGGCGCGCCAGCCTGCAACAAAGCGTTGACGCCAAGATTCCAATCCCCCAGCACCCAGCGCAAAGGATTATTTCCCTTGAGAAAACGGCGTCCAGTTCCAAAAGGCAGTTCGTACACACTGGCGAAGGTCATGCGGTGGGGTACATCGTTGCCGCTGTACCCGTTGTCCAGACGGCGATTGTAAAAGTCGGAATAAGGGCCTGCATCGTTACCAACCTGCATGCCTCCCTCACTCGTATTGTTGAGAAACTTGGACCATGTGTAAGTGCCAAGAAAATTCAATCCACCGGAAAATCTCTTTTCAAACCTGGTCGAGAGTGCATGGTAGCTGGAATCCCCCAGACTGGGCAATAAGGCGGTAACGCCGCTGAACTGGGGATAGGGTCTGAATTGCTGCGTAGTTCGCCCGGCTGCAGCCTGCTCAAGCGGAATCTGATTCAGGGATAGATTCGAACTCGCCAGTTTGTGAGAGATGTTGCCAAGATAAGTAGCCTCCAGCAGAACTCCTCCCTTGACGACGTGCTGCATCCCCAGATTGAACTGCTGCGAGTATCCCGTGGAGCGGCCATTCTCAAAGAAAGTAACTGCCGTATTCGGTGCGGAACCTACTCTCACCGCTCCAAACCGATCGTCGAGAGTGGGAGACACGAGGGAAGAATTGCCCGGCCCCTGGCTCAATACGAAGGGATGCGTAATGCCCTGATCGGGACTGACGAGTGTAATGGATTTCTCGTAGCCGAGGCTGGCACTCGAGGGCGCACCGGCGTCGAAGGGATGGGCAAAATAGACGCCATAGCCACCGCGCAAAACCGTCGTATCCTTGCCGAAGAGCTTGTAGGCCAAGCCCACGCGAGGCCCAAAGTTGTTGAGATCCGTTCGATAAGGCTGGGTAGCCCAGCCGCCCTGTCCCAGGAATTTCACCACTCCCAAGGTGCCGCTGACCGGATTCACCTGGTCGACCGCGAACCCATTCATGCGATTGTTGACATCGATAATTGGCGTATCCAGTTCCCAGCGCAGTCCGAGATTGATATTCAGGTCGCGGCTTACTTTCCAGTCGTCCTGCATAAACCCGGCCAGGTAAGTGCTTCTGCGGTTGAGGACTTCTGTCTCACGAACCGTGTAATTCGTCATCAAGCCAACCAGCATCGAAGCAAAGCCATTGCCGGATGCCGCTGTGCCGGGCTGCCCCGTCGAGAAGGGAATAAAGTTGAAGCTGCCCGACGGACTGGGCCGGTTGATCTCATAGTTCATGCTCTTGCGGTATTCAAAGCCAAACTTAAGGTTGTGCCGTCCTTTGACCCAGGAGAAGTTGTCGATGATCTGATGTTGCTGGATCGGAAATTGACGCCGCTCCTGATTCCCCGCCCCAAGCGAGGTATAGCCTGTGGAGTTCAAAGTGGGGAATGCTCCCGCAGGCAAATTTGCGATGCCAATCGTTTTCCCCCAATCCTCGCCCAAGCCTTTGGAGGGGTCAAAATTGATCCGGTTCCCGTAGGTATAGCGAAGCTCGTTCAGAATGGAGGGCGTCAGAATTTTATTGTAACTAAGGTAAGTGTAATGCTGATGACGCTTCGGATCGGTCAAAGTATCGGCGGCATTCAGGGGGAAAACAGAAGTATTAAAACGGTCGTCGGAGTTATAGAGATAGCGGATAGTCAACTTGTCGTTCGTGGTTAAATTATGGTCCACCTTGGCTGTATAGTTGTTCCTTGGAAACTGTGTGACGTAATTGGCGCGAAAATTGTTCGCGCCTGTGGCGTTGTCGGGAGGACGATTCGGCACCGGATAGTAGTTCGCGATTTTTTGCGCCGCCTTGTCCATGCGGCTGGGGGGAATCATATTTCCTGGAAATTGTGTTCGGCGGTTTTGCCCATTCACGAGAGCTGTCGTGTCTGGATCGAAGATTGGATTGGAGTTCAAACTGAAATTGCCGCCGCGCTGCGCGATCGTTGGCACGGTCAGCGTCCTG
>JBKJSR010000310.1:0-9782 GCA_046594355.1 Bryobacter sp. | reverse complement strand
ATAGAGCACTTTAGCCGCAAGGCCGCCGTGCACCTCATCCCGCAACGCCGTAAGTCACGGCCTCAATGCAAGCCCCAACACCCTCTTCGCCTCCGACACCGAAGCCCAAAACAACTTCGCGCAACACATCCAGAAACTGCGTAAGGATTGTCTCCCCGAGTCTCAACTCGAAGAAGAAACTTTCCGCCGCTACGCCTTCGCCACCTTCCAGGTCAATCGTGCCCAGGCCCTCGAACTCCAGGCTCAAGACCGTTGGGTCAATGATCCCGATCACCCCAAATGGTTTTCCCAGATGGAGCGCTTCATCAAACTTGGGGCACTGCAGGAACGCCGCGCCGACAGATCGCTCAACGAACTCCGCAAACTCCAGCGCGACCGTTTCGCCGCCCTCGAAGTACAAGGCGAAATCTACGCTTACGGCAAAGAAGTGATCTTTTCCAAAGTACTCCCCATTGCCGACCTCCGCACGCAGAATCTCAACAACACCAGCGCCGGCCTCATAGCCATCGCACTTCTCGCCACAACGCCCGAAGCAAAACTCATCGCGAAAACGTTGCCAGCCGAGGACGCCGATTACATCAAGCTCTCCGACGAAGACCTCATCCGTCTCGGTGTAGCAGCCGGCCACCTCAAGCTCTAATCAAAACAAAGCCACGCAGACCATGGCCCAAGCGCCAAACGATCTTTGAAAATTTGCCTAATTCTCACCCCACTGCACGGAAGACGCAACAATTCCGCCTGCACTTCATATCAAGCTCTCCCACGAAGACCTCATCCGTCTCGGGGGTAGAACCTGGCCATCTCAAGCTCGAATCAAACGAAGCCACGCTGACCCTGAACCAAGCCCAACCCAGCCGCACGGACGACATAACAATTCCGCCTGCGCAGATCCCCACTGTCATAGGGGCGCGCTGAACTTAAACCAGCCCGGCTGCGAATCAAACGAAGCCACGCTGCCGCCGACTACATCAAGCTCTCCCACGAAGACCTCATCCGTCAGCTCCTAAACAATATCCGCAACTTCCCGCTCCGCTTCAGCAATATCCGTGGCGACGCGCAGACCCAAATGGATATCTCGCTCATCAAGCTCTTCCACGTCACCGAGCGGGTCCGCATCCAGTTCCGCGCCGAAGCCTTCAACGCAATGAATCATGTGAATTTCAACCCGCCCAACATGGCAGTCACTGGAACCGCCTTCGGTACCGTCACCGGGCAGGGTTCGCTATCGCGCCAGTTTCAGGGCGTATGGAAGGTTATCTTCTAATTGAGAACCAAATGAAAACTCTACTCTTCGCTTCGCTCTTCGCGGCCATGCTCCTTCCGGCTCAGCAGCCGCAGCAGCCCAAGCGTCCCCGTATCTTGGGGATCTCCCACATTGCGCTCTTCGTGCACGATATCGAAAAATCGCGCGCCTACTACACAGACCTTCTCGGCTTTAAAGAAGTCTTCAAACTCGACAAGCCCGACGGCAGTCTCTCCCTCACTTTCGTCAAAATCAATGACCGTCAGGTCATCGAGCTCTTCCCCGAAATAGCGCCCGATACAGACCGGCTGAATCACATCTCGGTCGAAGTCGACGATGCCGAAGCAATGCGTGCCTATCTTGGCTCCAAAGGAATCAAAGTGCCTGAGAAGGTAGGAAAGGGCCGCATCAGGAACTCCAACTTCAACGTCAAGGATGCCGACGGCCACACGGTCGAGATCGTGCAATACGAGCCCGACGGCTGGACGATTCGCGACAAAGGCAAGGCAATGGATGGTCCCCGTATCTCCACTCGTATCATGCACCTCGGCATTCTGGTCGGCGCACTGGAGCCTGCGATGAAGTTCTACCGCGACATCCTTGGGTTCGAGGAAATTTGGCGCGGCAGCAGGGATGGCAAGACGCTGAACTGGGTAAACATGAAAGTTCCAGACGGTAGCGACTACATCGAGTTCATGCTCTACGACACGATCCCCGGCCCCACCGCCCGTGGCAGCCAGCACCACATCTGCCTTGAGGTCGCCGATATCGACAAATCACTGGCCGATCTCGAACGGCGTCCTGCTCGCAAAGCTTATACTCGCCCCATGGAAATCAGGACCGGCATCAACCGCAAACGCCAACTGAATCTCTTCGACCCCGACGGTACACGCGCCGAACTGATGGAAGCGAATACAGTCGACGGCAAACCGACGCCTTCCTCGCCTGCGCCCCCGCCCCATTAAATAATTCTAAAGACAAAAGCGTTCAAGTAATATTTCCCCCCGCGAATCAAATACTTGAGCCGCCTCAGACTCGGATCCGAACCCTCGTTTGTTAAGGTCTGAATGGGAGGTGCCCTTGCGCCGCCAGTTCTTTGACAACTGAATCTGCTTCTCTCACCTCAGCCGGGACTACGCAACGAGTGCGCCCGGTTAGGTCTTAGGGGCGTAGTAACCCGGTCGCGCTCGCACCAGAAGATCCTTGCGGCCCTTCACCCGAATCTGCACCGGATGCCACTGGCCGTCCGTCTTGATCGGTTCCGGGCGATAAAGAATGTTGTACTGGCTGCGCAACTCGTTCGCAATATTCTCGAAGCTCTGCGACAGATCGCTCGCCTTGAACGGAAAGAAAGTCATGCCTCCCGTCCGCTCGCTCATGTGCTTCAGGATCTTGTCGCCTTCACTCTCAATGCGCGTGATGTTCGTCGAAATCGCATAAATCACAACGTCCGCCTTGAGCGCCATCTCGATTGCCTGCTCGCGTGTCATCACACTTTGCGTATCGTCCCCGTCGCTCAGAATCACCATCGCCCGGCGAAACTTGAACAGCGGCTGGTCTTGCATCAGCTTGTCCTTCGACGCATAGTAGATCGCATCGAACAAGGCCGTACCGCCTCCAGGCCGCATGTCGCGGATCGTGTTCGAAAGCTTCTCAATATCCCCCGTCAAGTCCGCCCGCAACTCCACCTGGTTGTCGAAACTCACAACAATCGCCCGGTCTTCCTTCGGCCGGATCACGCTGTTTACAAACTCGATCGCCGCCTCCTGCTGGAAGCGGAAGCGGTCGCGGACACTGTTGCTCGTGTCAATCAGGATGCCCAGCCGCAAAGGCAAATTGCTCTCCGCCAGAAACTCGAGAATGTTCTGTGGCTTCTTCTCTTCGAAAACCTCAAAGTCGTCCTTGTTCAAATTGATGACAAAGCGGCCCTTCCGATCTGAAACCGTGAAAAGAAAATTTACCCTGTAAACGTCCAGGATGATGCGGTTCGGGTCGATCGCCTGAGCGAGTCCTGCCTCGGGCGATACCAGGTGTCCAACGAGGGGTGCGGCGCTGGCCACTCCGAAAAACTGACGGCGATTCATGTCTATACGCTATTGTAGGCTGCGCAGCCAATCCTTGAGTTCTTCTGCCAGCGGAGCCTCAATTTCGAGGTGCTCCTCCGTCGTCGGTTGCGCAAATCCGATCCGCCACGCATGGAGAAAAAACCGCCCGCTTTCATGCGGCCGTGCTCCATACAATATGTCTCCCGCCACCTTATGCCCCATGCTCCCCAGATGCACGCGAATCTGGTGCGTTCGCCCCGTCCCGATTTTCACTTCCACTAGCGTATGGCGCTCGTAGCGCTTCATTACCTTCCAGTGTGTAATCGCTTCCCGCCCCAATTCCGGGTCTTCTTTCGGCACGGCCCGCATACGCACCGGCTTCCAGGGGTCTCTGGATATCGGGCGATTCACCGTTCCAGTGTCGCGCTCCATCACGTTTTCCACCAGTGCGATGTAGGTCTTCTCGACTTGGCGGCCGCTAAACTGGTCCTGCAGCTTGCGATGCGCCACATCGTTCTTCGCCACCAGAATCACTCCGCTCGTGTACTTGTCGAGCCGGTGTACGATCCCCGGCCGCAAGTCGCCTCCCAGTTGCGAAAGACTCGCAAAACGATGCAGCAAAGCATTGACCAGCGTACCTTCCGTCGAGCCCGCTCCGGCGTGTACGGTCATTCCAGCTTCTTTGTTGATCGCCACCAGATCGTCGTCTTCATAAAGAATCGTGAGCGGAAGATCTTCTGGTTTCGCTCTCAGCGCCCGCAGCTCCATCGGCTCTACTTCAATCGATTCGCCGCCCTTCAGAATGCACGAAGCCTTCCGCTCTTCGCCGTTCACTTTCACGCGGCCCTTCTTGATCCACTCCTGCAGCCGGCTCCGGCTGTACTTCGGATAGAGGGTCTGTAGATAAACGTCCAGACGCTCCGGCTCGCCCTCAAAATTCATAAGGCCAATGCGGCTTCGAGCTAACCCCGCCGTCGACATACAGCGTCTGTCCGGTCACGAAATCGCTCTGGTCGCCCGTAAAAAATAGCACCGCTCGCGCAATATCGATCGGATAACCAATCCGGCCCAGTGGCGTCAACGGTATCCATGTCCCCGCATAATCGCCAGTCTCATTCTTCGTTCGTTCTACTTCAGTCGCTCCAGGCGCTACGCAATTCACCCGAATTTTGAATTTGCCCAGCTCCACCGCCGCCACCTTTGTAAACATCTCGATGCCGCCCTTGGATGCCGTGTAATCCACCAGGCGCGGAAACGCGAGCTTGTTGCAAGTCGAGCCGATGGTCACAATGCTGCCTCCGTGCCCCTTCTCTACCATTCGTTTCGCCCCCTCCTGCGTACACAAAAAAGTGCCGCGCAGATTGGTGTTCATTACCTTGTCCCACTCTTCAACACTCAGCTCGAGCAATGGCTTCCAGGTCTGAACAGCGGCGTTTGCCACTACAACATGCAGATCGCCAAACGCTTCGTCAATCGATTGAAACATCTTCCGCAGGCTCTCGACATTCCCTACATCCGCCTGCAGCGCAATCGCCTTCCGGCCAAATGCTGCAATCTGCGAAACCGTATCCTGCGCCCCTGGCAAATCGCTGTTGTAGTTCACCGCGACATCAAAGCCAGCCCGGCCCAGTTCAATGGCGATGCACTTGCCAATCCCCTTGCTGGCACCCGTGACCAGCGCCACTTTGGCTGCCATCTCAATACTCATGGTTTTATTGTAAACCTCGGGAACGTTATCATATTACAATCTCAAGTCTTCCAGTGGAGTCCTATTCATGAATTTCCGAGTCTTATACTCGTTGTGCCTGCTTTTGGCACTGAGCGCTTCACTCTTCGCCCAAACCTCAACCACTCAGCTTGGCGGCACGATCACCGATTCCTCGGGTGCAACCGTCCCCGGTGCTGTCGTGGTCGCGACCAACGAATCCACCGGCTTGCGCTACACCCAAGCTACGACCGAGGCAGGACTCTATGCCTTCCCCTCCATCCCCGCCGGCAGTTATACCCTCTCTGTAGAAGGCAAGGGCTTCAAGAAATTCCAACTATCGAAAATCGTCTTGCAGATCAACACTCCTGCGACAGTCAATGCCACTCTCGAACTCGGTGCCGCTACCGAAACGATCCAGGTCGAAGCAAACTCCGAAACCATCCAGACCAACAACGCAACGATTGGAAATGTTGTCGAGCGCAAGTCGATCGAAGCTCTGCCGCTCAACGGCCGCAATCCTCTCAACCTGCTGATCTACGAACCAGGTGTCGTCCAGCGCTCGGGCGGCACCTCCAATGTCAACGGCGCACGCAGTGGTGCCGTCAACGTAACCATCGATGGCATCGAGGCGAACGAATCCACCAACCCGAATCCGACCAACAACATCTTCCGCCTCAACCCGGATAACGTCCAGGAATTCAAGGTCACCACTTCCAACCCTTCCGCTGAAGAAGGGCGCAACTCGGGTGCCAACATCTCCGTCGCCACCCGTAGCGGCACCAACCAGTTCCACGGCACTGCCTTCGAGTTCTTCCGCAACACTGCCCTCAACTCGAACGAATTTTTCGCCCGCGCCCAAGGGCTCTCCAAACCCATCATCAAGCTCAACCAGTATGGCTTCGAACTCGGTGGCCCCATTCGCAGGAACAAGACCTTTTTCTTCGGCTCCTGGCAAGGTCAAAAGGTCAATTTCGCCGACCCCATCGACAAGAGCTTCGGGGAAACCGTCGACCTCTACAACGCCACCGCCCTCAGTGGGATCTTCCGCTACTTCGTCGTGGACAACCGCAGCCCCTTCACCGTAAACGGCCAGCGTATTACGCAAAATTCCTCCGCCCTGGTCGACCAGAAAACCGGTGCGCTAAATTCGACCGTCCGCACCTGTGCCGCCCCCGGAGATGTCAACTGCATCGCCTCCTACAACATCTTTCAGAACGACCCCCAGCGAAGGGGTTTGAACCCGGCCGTCAAGAGCGTCATCGGCGGGTATCCCGGGCCCAATTCCTACGCTGCGGGCGACGGCCTGAATACGGGAATTTATTCCTGGAATTCTCCTTTCCAGATTCGAGGGCCTCAGTACCTCGCTCGAGTCGATCACGTGATTAACGACAGCCACAATCTTTTCTTCCGTTACCTCGGCGCTGAACAGAACACCCTCGGTGGCGACCCTCTCAACGGGCGTCCGCAGGTGCTGCCCGGCTACCCGGCCCGTGGTGAAGTCTTCCGGCCCGCGAAAAATATCGCACTCGGCCTGCGTAGCACTCTGAGTCCGCGCCTCGTCAACGAATTTACCGTTGGCTATTCCCGTTTTACCTTCCTGTTCACTCAGGGCGAGGCCAATCCGCTGTTCCCTAACGCTCCCCGCTTTACCTTCAACAATGTCGATGTCGACTACACGGCTTCTCCGCGCACCGCTCGTGCCGTAAATACGATCCAGTACATTAACAACCTCACTTATGTCGCTGGGGCACATATTTACAAGTTCGGTGGCAACGTCCGTTTCTACCAGCACAACGACCAGCGCGGCGACGTCGGCGGTACTACTTTGACCCCGGCCATTTCGCTCTCGCGCACCATTCGTCCTCCCGCTGGTTTCACTCTGCCCACCGTCAGCACAGCCACTGTCCCAGGCATCGCCGCCGCAGATTTGAACCGCCTCCAGGGTACGATCAACGACCTCATCGGGATCCCCGCGCAAATCTCCCACAACTTCATCGGCGATCTCAAAAGCGACACCTTCCTGCCCTTCCAGACCGGCGATAAAGCCGTGACACTCTGGGCGCAAGGCCAGCGCACCAAGCAGTACAACTTTTTCGCCCAGGACGAATGGCGCGCCCGCCGCAATGTCAGCATCAGCTATGGCGTTCGTTGGGAAGTCAATGCCCCGCCAACCGAAGCCGGCAACCGCGTCTATGTCCCCAACAAGATCATCGACGGCAGCCAGGGTCCTGTCACTTTCGTTAGCGCCGGCCGCTGGTATCAAAACTTCAATTGGGGTGCTCTCGCTCCCCGCTTGGGCCTTACCTGGTCGCCTGGAAATTCCAACAAGTTCGTCATCCGCACCGGCTATAGTCTGGCCTTCGACCCGATCAACACCTTCCAGGTCACCTCGATCGCGTCGGCCGTTCCCGGCCAAATCTTCCGCTGTACTTCGCCCGTAGGTGGAACCCCAACCGCCGGTTGCGCCAGCGTCCCCGATTCCCTTCTGGGTGCTTTCCCAAACCAGCTCACCCCTCCTACCGCCAAGCCAACCAGCCAGTTGACCCCAACGGTGTCAACCTACAACACCGCGCCTCCCGCGCGCGTCTTCGACCAGAACCTCAAATTGCCCACAGTGCATATGTGGAACTTCACGATGCAACGCGAATTCGGTAAGGGCTATGTTGCGAGCCTCGGCTATGTGGGCCGCCGCGGTACCCGTCTCTATCGCACCTGGGACGCAAACCAGGTTGAGTCCGGTCCGCTGCTCCCGAGTTTTCTTGCCATGCAGCGCAACGTCGGCATCAGTGGTTGCCGCGCCGATGGCACTCTCGCCAATGGCAGCTCCTGCATTGGAGCAACCCCGGTGCCCCTGATTCAGCAAGGCATCATGCTTAACACCTTTGCCAACTCCGCCGCCAGCGTGACCGACCTCAATCAGAATGGTGCAGGCAATATGGCTGTTCGTCTTGAACAGACGACTACCGCCGCGAGGCTGCGTCCCAACCAGCAGTTCGCTCAAATTCTCTATCTCGACAACGGCGCGGATTCGATTTACCACTCCATGCAGGTCACTTTCCGCAAGCGCTTCGATGCGGCTGGCATCCTGTTTGGTGGTTCATACACGCTCTCCAAGTCCATCGACAACCTGTCCGTCGACCCGGTCGCTGCAGCCTCCGGCGGGGGACTCACGACAACAAATTCCCGGACCCCAGCCGATAGCCGCAACTATGACAACGAACGGGCAAGATCCGACTTCGACCAGCGCCATGTCGTCAACATGAGCGGCATCTACGAACTCCCCTTTGGGAAAGGCAAGAAATTCCTCGGAGACTCCGGCAAGGTCACCAGCCTGTTCCTCGGCGGCTGGAGTCTCAACGGCATTTTTACCTACCAGTCCGGTGAACCGTTCACTGTTCGCTCCGGCGTCCTCACCGCGAATGGAACCGCGCAAAGCCGCGCCGCTCTTGCTCCCGGCGTCACAAAATATCCTGAAGCCAGGCTTCAGGATAAGGCCGGCGTTCTCGGCCCCGTCCTCTTCGCCGATGCTTCGCAATTCGTGATTCCCTTACCTGGCCAGCTTGGCATCGGTCGCAATGTCTTTCAGGGTCCCATCTACTGGAACCTCGATATGGGTATTTCGAAGGGCATCCAGATCACCGAACGAGTGAAGCTTACCTTTCGCACCGAGATGTTCAATGCCCTCAACCATCCCAATTTCCGCAACCCACGCGATGCCTCAAGCGGCACACCGTCCATCATTTCTCCCGTCTTCGGCCAGACCTGCTGCGTCACCTTGTCAACTGCAAGTTCCTCGACCACGAACCAGAACGGAGAAAGTTGGCGCGTCATCCAGATGGCGCTCAAACTTAACTTCTGATCTATGCAATTCCGTAAACTGCTTTTCTGGCTCCACCTGATCCTCGGCTGCTTGGGTGGGCTGGTGATCCTGATCATGTCCTTTACCGGGGTGTTGCTTACCTATGAGCGGCAGATCCTGGCCCGTGTCGAACGAGGTGCCTTCCCGGTAATACCTGGCACGCAGCGCTTGCCCTTGGAAAGGCTTCTTAGCCGCGTGGTCGAGCAACGCGGGGCTTTGCCGGCGAGTGCAACGGTGATCGTCCGTTCCGGCCCGAAGGTGCCTGTCGAGCTGAATCTTGGCAAAGACGGGTCGTCTTACGTTGATCCTTACACTGGTCAAATCCTAGGCAGTCCAGACCGGCAGTGGCGAAGCTTTTTTCAGAAAGTCACGGGTTTTCATCGCTGGCTTGGCGGAGAAGGCGAATGGCGTGCCATCGGCAAAGCCATTACTGGGGCTTGTACGCTGGCCTTTCTTGCGTTGTTGATGTCCGGCCTCTACCTCTGGATGCCGCGCAAATGGACTTGGCAGCACCTGGCACCGATCACCTGGTTTCGGGCCGGGCTCTCGGGCAAGGCGCGCGATTTCAACTGGCACAACGTCATCGGCATCTGGGCTGCCGTCCCGCTCTTTTTTGTGATTGTTTCGATCTTGCCGATCGCTTATCCCTGGGCCAACCTGTTGATCTATCAGGTCACTGGGACCAGCATGCCAAAAACAGAAAGCGCAGCCCCACTTAAAGCTTCCACAGGCTTTGCGGGCTTTGACCGCCTTTGGCAAAAGGCCGCGCAGCAGTCGCCCGGCTGGCAGAGTATCAGCTTCCGCTTGAGCGGCGCAACCCCGGTTGCCTTTGTCATTGATCGAGGTGACGGTGGTCAGCCGCAACTGCGCGGCACGCTGACACTTGATCGTGACACGGCTGAGCTGGTCCGTTGGGAAAGTTTCGCC
>JBKJSR010000292.1:0-4174 GCA_046594355.1 Bryobacter sp. | reverse complement strand
CGATCGGCGGCTTCCTTCCTTTCTCCCGCATCAAGAAGTTCCCAGCTTCGCCGTGCGCCACGGTCTTTACCCGCATTTTTGCTCTGCATAAAGACCATTTTCCGGCCCTCTACCAGGAAATTCCCGAGCTCATCCCACGACTTGTACAAATCCTTGCCGACCGGGTCCGCGAGTTCGCCAGAGCCACCGGCCAAACCGAAAAGCTCGCGGCCATCGGTAAACTCTCCGCCGGTCTGGCCCATGAACTTAACAATCCCGCCGCCGTCGCCCGTCAGGCCAGTGGCAGCGCAAGGCAGCTTTTCGATTGCTACCGCGACACTCTCGACCAGCTCGCCGAAGTGTGCTCTTCCAAGGAAATCTATGCCCAGGTCCGCGCCCTCGAAGCCAGGGCGTCGGAAGCGGTCTGCAACCCGCTCCCCATCGATTCTCTAACGCGTAGCGACCTTGAAGAAGCATTCATCGCCTGGAGCGATTCGATCGGGATCCCCGACGGCTGGTGCGGGGCCCCCGCGTTTGTCAGCGCCGGATTTGATGTCCAGAGTCTGCAGCTCGCCGTCGCCGACTGGACTCCCAAAGTCCGCGCACTCGCCCTATCGCGCGTCGCCGCTGCCATAGAAATGGAGCAGGTGCTCGCCCAGATGCATACCGCCACAACCAGCATCAGCGACCTCGTCGCCGCCATGAAGGATTACTCGTTCATGGATCGCGCCGCCGCTGTCGAACTCGATCTCAACCAGAACCTCGAAACAACCCTTACACTGTTCAGCTTCCGCCTTAAAAAGGGTGTCATGGTCACCAGGAACTATGCAGCAAAGCTGCCGAAAATATGCGGCCACGGCGGCCAGCTCAATCAGGTCTGGACCAACCTCATCGACAATTCTCTTGACGCGATGGAAGAAGACAAGACTCGCAACGGGCCAGCTATCCTGAGCATTGCCACCCGTATGGAAGTGGATTATGCCCTGGTCGAAATCGGTGACAATGGTCCTGGCATTCCGCAGGAAGCCGCCGCAAAAATCTTCGAGCCCTTCTTCCCCACCAAGGCTCAGGGCGAGGGCACGGGCCTCGGTCTCGACACGGTCTATCGCATCATCCGGCAGCACGATGGCGACGTCCGATTTGATTCGGTCCCCGGAAACACCACCTTCTCGATCCGGCTTCCGCTCCGCAAGCCGTCATGATTGAATTCAACGCAGTACATGCCTCGCGCGGCGGCCGCGACATCCTACGGGGCATCACACTCAGCTTTCCTGCCAACACAACTACCGCCATACTGGGCCGCAGCGGCAGTGGCAAGAGCACGCTTCTCCGCCTCGTCAACCAACTCCTCGTGCCTTCTTCCGGTAACATAACTTACAACCGGAAACCCGTCGCCACTTACAACCCGCTCGAGCTGCGCCGAGCGCTTGGCTTTGTACAGCAAAATCTCGGCCTCTTCCCCCACTTCACCGCCCGGCGGCAGATTACCCGCTTCCACAACCACCCTCTTAGCGTCGAAGCGCTCGCCCAATCTCTCGGTCTCGAACCCGCGTTACTGGATCGCTACCCGCACCAGCTCAGCGGCGGCCAGCAGCAGCGCGTCGCTCTCGCCCGTGCTCTCGCGAGCAACCCGCCGGTACTGCTGCTCGATGAACCCTTCTCGGCCCTCGACCCCATCCTGCGCCGCGAGTTACAGGACCTCATCCTCTCCCTCGACAAAACCATCCTATTCGTTACGCACGACCTCCGCGAGGCACTCCGCCTCGGCCGACAACTCGTTTTCCTGCGCGACGGTGAAGTAACTTTCTCCGGCGACCCGGCTGCAATGCACAGATCCAAGGACTCTGAGGTTCAGGCTTACTTACAAACCCTCGACGCATGACCAACTCACTTATTCAGCACAGCCTCGAGCATCTTTTCCTCGTCGTCATTGCAGTCACGGTGGCAGCCCTGTTCGCCATCCCGGCTGCCATCTGGAGCCACAGAAACCCACGCCCAGGCGCAGTGCTGCTCAAGCTCACCGACATCATCCAGACCGTGCCGAGCCTTGCGCTTTTCGGCCTCCTCCTGCCTCTACCACTAGTCGGCGGCATCGGTGCCCGTCTCGCCATATTCGTGCTGTTCCTCTACGCGCTACTCCCCATCCTGCGCAACACGATGCTGGGCCTCAACGGCGTTTCAACTGAAATCCGCGAATCGGCACTGGCCCTCGGAATGACTTCGCGCGAGATCCTCCGCGAGATAGAACTTCCTCTTGCCGCCCCGTCGATCTTCGCCGGCCTGCGCATCGCTACTGTCACGACGATCGGCACTGCTACCGTCGCCGCCGCCATCGGAGCCGGCGGGCTCGGTGTCCTGCTCTACCGCGGTCTCGCTACAGTAGAGACTGAGCTGTTGTTTGCCGGCGCAGTCCCCGCCGCAGCAATGGCCATCGCCGCAGATCGGCTTTTCCAATGGATCGAAGACAAGTTCTCTACCTCTCAGCCGCCACAATAGCCAGTTCCTGCTCCAGCGCTCCCAGCCTCGCAGTGGGGGCAAAAAACTTCACCGAGCAAGACATCCTGGGCGAAATACTGATCCAGCACCTCACCCGCCAGCTTGGCTTCGAACCCAAACAACGCCTGCACCTCGGCGGCAGTTTTCTGGCCCACCAAGCCCTTGTCGATGGCGCCATCGATCTCTATCCCGAATACTCCGGCACCGCCCTCATTGCCTGTTTAAAACTCCCTCTGGAAAAAGACCCGACTCTCGTCTTCAATCAAGTGAAGCAAGCCTACGCCGATCGGCACCAAATCGAATGGGGTTGGCCCCTCGGCTTCTCGAATACCTTCGCGATGGTGATGCGCCGCGACGAGGCAAATCAACTGAACATCAAGACGCTCTCCGACGCGGTGCAATTCAAATCCGGGTGGCGGATCGGCGTCGGTTACGAATTTGAGCAGCGCCCCGACGGCTGGAGCAGCTTTGTCAAAAGCTATCCCCTAGCGACCAGCGGGCAGCTTCGCACCATGGACCTCGGCCTCATCTATCGCGCCCTCGGCGCGAACGAAGTAGACTTGGTCGCTGGCAACTCGACAGACCCGGCGCTTGCCGACTCCCGCTTTATCGCCTTGAGCGACGACAAGCTCTTCTTCCCGCCTTATGAGACCTGTCTTGCCGTCCGCCGGGATGCGCTCGGCAGACACCAAAATCTCCGATCCGCCCTCGACAAATTGACAGGTAAAATTCCCGTCGATCAAATGCGAAAATGGAATGCGCAAGCGAGCATTGAGCACATCAGCCCGGCCACGATCGCCAAGGTATTCAGCGAGCAATTTTAGACGCCGCTACTTCTTCTCTTTGGGCGGGCTGATCATGATGTGCGCTCCGGCTGTGCCGGGATACATTAACCAGGGGGCGGTGCCGGGTGTGATCGACAGGCCGGTCGATTCCGGCGTCGCGTAAGGGGAGTAAACTACCCAGCGCAGATAGGAATCCACCAGCTCGCCTTTGGCGGAATCGAAGCTCGATCCGGTGAGCACATAGAGCATGCGCGGTTCGCGGGGAATTTTCACCTTGCCCTCGTCAACTTCTTTCCAACGCTGTTCGTGACGCTCTTTGCCTTTGTACTGGATCGCCAGTTCGCGACCGCGGGCCATCCACGGTTCGAGGTCCTTGTGATAACAGGCGACGCTGATCCCCTTGGCGGCGGGGTCGTCGGCAAGACAGATGATTTCGTTCGTCCCTTTGCGGAGGGTGGTCACTTCGCTCTTTTCGTTGTAGCCAAGCACGGTTGCACCAGCGCGGCGTTCTTTGGGCGCGGCGAGGATGGAGGAGGCAATCTGGTCCTCCGGCGAGGCAACTTGTGCTGAAAGTAGAGTGCAAAGCGCAAGAGGCGCACCAACCAAAATCATCAACTGCTTTTTCATTTGTTGTGTCTCCAAAAATTAGTTTAGTAGCAAACAGGTATATCACCAAATCTCGCGAGCGCTGAGTATTCGCTTAGGCCCTAGCGTCTTCGACCTTGTTTTGTCCGGCTTTCTTCAGGCCGCAGGGTGCATGTAACCGCATCAATGTTTCCGGCGAATCGCCGCCTTCAGGAACATTACGGTAGACAGTGGCTTGCGCTTCGCCCCACTTCTTCCGCCACCGCGTTTAGCGCCGCAGTGTTGCCGCCATGCCCGTTGACAATGATCAGATTCTTCATCCCGTGCCG
>JBKJSR010000150.1:0-4328 GCA_046594355.1 Bryobacter sp. | reverse complement strand
GGGCGTTGTGCTGGACGATGCGGCTGGCGCGTTCGGGGTGGAGGATCATGCCGATGGTCAGGTTGATGGAGGCTTCGACTGGAGCGACAGCGTCGAAGGTCAGACCCGTGCGGCCTTTGAAGCTTTCTCTGCTGCGGGCATAGCCCAGGGCCGGTGGCGGCATGAGATTGAGCAGGCGCTCAGGGAGGGTGAGCGTTTCGGGTTTTAAGGTATCGAGCAGGGCGTTGAGGGCGCGGCGCTGTTCTTCGGGAGCGATGATTTTTGCGACTGGCTGGGTGTCGCCACGGATCGCATAGCGGTAATCGATCCCTCCAATGACTTTGGCAGCGGCTTCCACTTGATAGCGGTGACTGAGATAGATGGGCACGAGTTTGTTTTCGAGCTCAGAGTAAGGCGACCACATGGTGATTGTCTTTTCGCCGAAGGTTTCGAGGGCTTTGGCGCGGATCTTCATTACGCGGTTCAATTCTTCGACCACATTCGCGCCGTTGTCCCAGAGGTGACCGGCGGGGTGAGCGCCGCCGGGGGCGCGGGCGTCGGAATCGGCGATGAGATAGAGGCCGCGCTGGTGGGCGCGGTCGAGGATCTTTCGCAGTTCGGCGGCTTCATCGCTGCCTTGCGGGAAGTGCTGGTAACCGTAGCCGATGGCGACCTTATCCCAATCGCCGACACCGGTTGCGTAGGCATCTCTGGAGTCAATTGAGCCGTCGGATTTGAAGGTGAATTGGGGAGCAGGGTAATCCATCACGCTGGTGCGGCCAAAGATGCTGGAGGCGAAGTTATGTACCAGGCCGAGAGTGTGTCCGATCTCATGTGTGGAGAGCTGGCGGATGCGGGCGAGGGACATATCCATCATGCGTTTCGTGGATGCGTCAGCGCCAGTGTAAGGGGCGAGCATGCCTTCGGCAATCATGAAGTCCTGACGAATGCGCAGGCTGCCGAGAGTGACGTGGCCCTTGATGATTTCTCCGGTGCGCGGGTCGGTGATGCTCCTGCCATTGGACCAGCCGCGAGTGGAACGATGGACCCATTGCACGATGTTGTAGCGGGCATCCATCGAATCCGCACCTTCGGGCATGATCTCGACTTGAAAGGCATTGCGGTAACCGATGGCTTCGAAGGCCTGATCCCACCAGCGTGCGCCGTCAAGCAGAGCGGTGCGGATGGGTTCGGGTGTGCCGCGATCGATGTAATAGACGATGGGTTTAACGGGGTCGCTCATTGTGGCGTTGGGGTCTTTCTTTTCGAGACGATGACGCGTGATGAAGCGCTTGTTGATGGGCTGTTCGACTGGGGTGGCGTAATCCATGTACTTGAGCTGGTTGTAACCGGAGCGGGGGTCAAACGCGCGGGGCTTGAAGCCGGGAGCGGGGAGTTGGAGGAAGCTGTGGTGGACGCGGAGAGTAAGCGAGTCGGCGGATGGAGTGACGCTGGAGACGAAGGTGCCCACGCCTTCGCCGGCGAAGGTGATGGTAGCTTCGGCTTCGGTGTTTTTTGGGAAGGCCTTGGTGCGGGGCATGTAGATGGCGCTGCGGGCAGGGTCGAGGCGGAAGGTGCCCTGGTTCTGCTGTTTCAAGCGTCCAGCGATGTTCATTGCATCGCGGACGACGAAGCTGGTGATATCGATCAGGACTTTGCTGTCCTCTTCGGCCTCGACCGTAAAGCCGGCGAGGATGCTGCGGGCGAAACTATCGGCGACGGCGTTGCGCTCGGCAGGGTCGGAAGAAATAGCGCGGTAGTCGAGGTTCTCCTGGACGAGCATGACCTTGGGGCCGATGCGCTCGAAGTGGACGACTTTCTCTTGACCAAGGAGGCCGCGATCGAGGCCGCTGTCATTGGAGCCGAGACCGGCGGGGAGGCTTTCGTAATAGAGAAAGTCCGTTTCGAACTTGTCGATCAACAGGAAGAGCTTGCCCGCCTTTGCATCGTAGTAGAGAGGGAAGAAGCCATCCTGTTTCTGGATGCCGACCGTTTTGGAGGACAGAGTGGATTGTCCGGGGGCCGAGAGAGCGAGAAGGAAACCAAAAAGAAGCGCACGCATCATACTGGTTATTATGCGGGCCGGTTTGATGATTTTGCTATTAACTATGGCGGCGTGGGGGCAGAAATTGTGCCCCGACACGCCAGCCTATGGCGTTTGTGACATTGTATTCGAGCTGGACGAAGCGGAGGCGAAGGCGCATCCGGAGCCCTGGAAGACGGTGGAGCTTAAGGCTGAAGTGAAGAGTCCGCGCTTTCGCACTTTTCTTGTAGATGCATTCTGGAATGGCGGGCGGACGATGGTGCTACGAGTTGCACCGACGGATGATGGGGTTTGGGAGTTGAAGCTCACGAGCAACCTGGCTCGTTTTGACAAGCAGTCGCTAAAGTTCAACGGGCTGGTGAGCGAGCTGCCGGGCTTTATTCAGGCGGCGAATGTACACCACTGGCGCTACTCGGGGAGTGCGAAGGGCCACTTGTGGCTGGGGATGGAAATCTGGGATCTGGCGAGTGCGGCTGAGGAATCGTTTGAGACCGTGAAGGCGCAGAAGGCGACGCATGTGCGGACGCTGTTTGCGCCGGTGTGGCCGCCCGACCCGAAGCGCTTTGAGGTGTTTGAGAAGCGGGTGATGCAACTGAACGCCGACAGGGTGGTGGTGGATGTCGTGTTGGCGGGACCGGATGGCGCGCTGGTGAAGGCGTTGCCGGACTGGAGGACGCGGGAGAAGTATTTTCGCTATGCGATGGCACGGCTTGCGCCGCTCAACGTGACCTGGGAACTGGTGAAGGATTGGGAGACCTATCGGGAGGCGCGGGGGGTGTTGAAGGACGTGGGATTGCTGATTCAAAAGCTGGATCCTTATGGACATCCGAGGAGCGCGTATCCAGTGGGGAGCACTTCGGCCTTTGCCGCCGATGGATGGATGACGCATATCCTATGCAACAGCGATGATCCGGCCGTTGCGGCGATCGAGCATCAGGTCTACCCCTTGCCGATTGTCACCGTGGGGAAGCGGATGAGTACGAAAGTGTTGTGGAACGCGATCATGGCGGGGAGTTATCCGGGGTATGGAGCGACTAAGGCGATGGCGGATGTCCTCGAAGGGATGCGGTATTGGGAACTCGAGCCGTACTTCGATGTGTCGAATGGCCGCGGGCTGGCGCTAGAGGGTACAGAGTATCTGCTGTATGTGGATCGGCCGGGCATTGTCGAGGTTGAAGTGGAGAAGCATGGTTATGATGCGGCGTGGATCGATGCGGCAACGGGTGAGCGGACGCCGCTGAAGGAGTGGAAGGGGGATCATTTCATCGGGGAGCCGCCGGGCAAGGGTCGCGAGTGGCTGTTGCATTTGTCGCGGGAGGGGCGGAAGGAAGGAATGCTTAAGAGCTACAAGTTTGAGAGCCAGCCGTTGCTGATGCAGGAAGCGGAAGTGGATCCGAAGCGGGTGCCGTTTACGATCAATATCAAGGACAGTGTGGATCTGAAAGCGGATACGCCGGTGCCTTATGAAGTGAAGATAACCAAGGACTCGCGGGCGACGCGGTTCATGCAGTATCTGATTACGGCGGATGTGCCGACGGAGTTACAGGGGATGCGGGTGATCACGACGAATCCCAAGGGGACGATGGTGTTGCCGTCCGGCCTTGCGGGAAAGTTTCCGGCAGTATTGTACCTGCGTGTGACAGGGATCAATTCGAATGGAAAGCTTTATTATGTGGACCGTATTGTGAGGCTGGTGAAGTGATATTGGCCATTGATACGACGCATGAGGTGGGGAGTATTGCGCTGGTTTCAGATGGGTGTGTGGTGGAGGAGCTGACGCTCGATGGCGGGGATGGATATGGGCATTTATTGTTTGAGGCACTTGGGAAGTTGAGTGTCGCGATGAATGAGGTGGATGGGTTTGCGGCAGCTTGCGGCCCCGGGACTTTTACAGGCGTGCGGATCGGGCTGACGGCAGTAAAGGGACTGGGTGAAGCGCTGGGCAAGCCTGTTTATGGTGTGAGTAACCTGGAGGCGCTGTTGAGTTATGGAGGTAGCGGCGTGGTTGTGCCGTTTTACGATGCGCGGCGAGGGGATGTTTATGCGCGTTTGCCGGACGGTCGTGAAGTAGTGATGCCGCTGGAGCAGGTGAAGCAACTGGTGTGTGGAGAGGTGGAATGGGTTTGTTGTGAGCCGGTGGAGGGCATGGTGGTTACGCTTGCGCCGCGAGTGATTGCGGGAGTGGTGGGGCGGATTGCCGAGGCACGCTGGCTGGCTGGGGAGAAGCCGGATGCGGCGGCACTCGATGCCAATTATGTGAGGCGGACGGATGCGGAACTCAATTGGCGGGAAGCGTAACTTTGCC
>JBKJSR010000261.1:0-3691 GCA_046594355.1 Bryobacter sp. | reverse complement strand
GAAATCTTCGCTGGTCTTGACGAGACCCGTGCCGAAAACTTCCTGCCAGAAGCGGTTGACGGCCACGCGGGCAAAGAGCGGATTGTCGTCTTTGAGCAACCATTGCGCGAGGCCGGTGCGGTTTTTTGGAACACCGGTACCGAGGCCGCCAAGGATGCCAGGGACATCGGCGGCGACCGTTTCGCGGGGCTGGTCATACATACCGCGAAAGAGGATATTCGCTTCCGGCATTTTGTCCAGACGCTCGACCATAACGTGCGTGACGGCACCCCGGCGAAGTATCTCTTTGCGCTCGCGTTCGAGTTGCCCAAGCTGCGCGAAGAGCTTGCGCGTCTTGCCGTCTTTGACAGCCGACCAGACGCGGGAGAGCTCGATTGGCTTCGCGTCGAGCGCGCGCGGGAGCATTTCTAGAACGCCGACTTCGGCGCTGGAGAGGACGCGATTGTAGATGCGGATGTCTTTGAGCGTGCCGCCCTTGAAGCTGCGCTTGTTGCCATCGCCTCCGATGCGCAAGGGTTCGGTTGTGTGGATGGGGCCTTCGAGCAGCGGACGGGGGGATTCCTGACGGCCTTCGTGAACGACCCTGGTGCCGTTGAAATAAAGCTCGAGAGCGTCGTTCTTTTTGCGGCTGCCGTCGTAGGTGAAGGCCAGGTGGTACCAGCCGCCGCCGGTCATTTTGGCGGCACTGCCGCCGCGAGCGGCGATAGCTTCGCCTTTGTCGCCGATTAGCTTGAGGACGGGCTGACGGCCCTGGATGTCGATGGTCCAGCCACGAATGTTCTTGCTCTCTTTTTCCTGGCTGTTGTATTGCGAGAGGAGCGTCCAGTTGTCGTCGGGCTTGGGATAGTAGACCCACATGGAGATGGTGAAAGGAAGGTCGGCCTGGATCTGGTTGAAGCCGGGCACTTCTTTGAGACCGCCTTCCGCGGGGAACTCGATCTTGTCGAGAGACCACTGGGGTTGAAGCTGCTTTGGCAGCGTGAAGGCGGTGTTGGCCTTCGCCGAGAGCAGATCGGCGCGAGCGCCGATCTGCCCCTGGAGTGCGAGCGCCTGCGGATCGAGCGTTTTCCAGCGCACGGCATCGGCAGGGGTGGGCTTAAAGAGCACGGGTGGCGTGTCGCTGATGTTGCCATCGAGGGCTTTTTGCGTGGTGTTGCGGAAGAAAGCCGACATCGAGTAAAAGTCTTTTTGAGTAATGGGGTCGAACTTGTGGTCGTGGCAGGTGGCACATCCGACGGTGAGACCCATGAAGACGGTGCCGGTTGTATCGACTCGATCCTTGGCGTACATAGCGGCAACTTCGTCTTCGATGACACCACCTTCGTTGGTGGTGACGTTGTTGCGATGGAAGCCAGAGGCGATCCACTGCTCCTCGGTGCGATCGGGGATCAGATCGCCGGCCACCTGGTCGCGGGTGAAATTATCGAAGCGCATATTCTTGTTGAAAGCCTCGATCACCCAATCGCGATAGAGCCACATCTCGCGGTAGTTATCGATGTGGAGGCCGTGCGTATCGGCGTAGCGGGCGGCGTCGAGCCAGTAGCGGGCGCGGTGTTCGCCGTAATGACGGGAATCGAGCAGGTGATCGACATAGCGTTCGTAGGCGCGGGGGCGGGTGTCCTTGAGAAAGGCCTCGACTTCGGCGGGTTCGGGAGGAAGGCCGGTGGCGTCGAGCGCGGCGCGGCGGGCGAGAGTGCGGCGATCGGCTTCGGCGGCCGGGGTTAGACCGCTATGCGCGATGCGGGCAAAGAGGAAGCGGTCGATCGGGTTTGCGGACCAGGCCGGGTTGTCGACTTCCGGAAGAGTTTGCTTCACCGGAGCAAGAAAAGCCCAGTGTTCCTGCCAGTCCGCACCTTGCTCGATCCAGCGTTTGAGGATATCGATTTGCGCGGCACTGAGTGTTTTGTGAGAAGAAGGCGGAGGCATGCGCAAGGCCGTTTTCTCATGAAGAATCCGCTTGAGGATCAGACTCTGCGCGGCGTTGCCGGCGATGATCGGGGTGCCGTTTTTGCGGGAGGAGAAAGCTTCAGTCTTAACGTCGAGACGCAGCCCGCCCATGCGGGTTTCTCTATCGGGACCGTGGCAATGAAAACAGGAATCGCTCAAAATCGGACGGACTTCGCGGCGGAAATCGACTTTTTCGGCGGCGGTCACATAGCTCGCGCAAATGAATAAAAGCGAAAGTCTCATTACGCCCTTAATCTTATCGTGAAGCTACACTGGAGTTGTCTCAAAGATGAAGCTTCTTATTACAATTCTAAACCTTGGGGCAGTGCTGGGTTCGGCGCTGTACGGCCAACAGAGTTCGACGCTGGGAGTGCAGCGGAATCCGCTGACGGCGATCGCGAATCATCCCAGGGTGCGGCAGGCGGAGAAGCTGGTACACGAGGGGCGGTCGGCGATCTCGGAAGGCAACGCGGCGGAAGCGCGGAAATTGTTCGATCAGGCGATTGATCATTTGCTCGATACCCCTGTCGAGGATCCCGACCGGGAAAAGCTGGACCGGTACATTCAGAATCTCGCGGAAGAGATTTACACGATCGATCTCGAATCCCTGGGGGCGGCTCGCAGCCTGGACGATGTGCGATTCGACAAGTCGCCGCTGGACGACATTCGCGAGATGACCTTTCCCGTGGATCCGCGTATGAAATCGAAGGTGCAGCAGGAATTGCAACTGACGACGTCGCAATTGCCGCTGGTTGTGAACGACACGGTGCTGGGCTTCATCAACTACTTCGCGAATGGCAGGGGCCGGAAGACGCTGGAGTTTGCGTTGCGAAGATCGGGGAAGTATCGGCCGATGATCTTCCGCATCCTGGCTGAAGAGGGTGTGCCGGCCGAGCTGATTTATCTGGCGCAGGCGGAATCTGGATTCCTGCCGCGTGCGGTGTCTTATAAGGCGGCGGTTGGGATGTGGCAATTTATCAGGGAGACGGGAAATAAATACGGCTTGGCTCAAGGCCCCTGGACCGACGACCGGCTTGATCCCGAGCGGGCTACGCGGGCGGCGGCCAAGCATCTGCGCGATCTTTACGAAGATTTTGGGGATTGGCATCTGGCTCTCGCGGCTTACAATTGCGGAGCTGGATGTGTGGACCGGGCGGTTCAAAAAACCGCTTATGCCGATTACTGGGAATTGCGGAACCGGCATGCCGTGCCGATTGAGACCACCAACTATGTGCCGATCATTTTGGCCCTCACGATCATCATGAAGAATCCGGCCGACTATGGCCTGGCGGACCTTGAGATGGAGACCCCGCTCGATTACGACACCATCGAAGTGTATGCGAGTACGAGTCTGCAGATTGCAGCCGATGCGGCGCAGGTGCCCGTGACGACCATGCAGGACATGAATCCGGCGATACTGCGCAATGTCGCGCCTAAAGGATATTTCTTGCGGGTGCCGAAAAGTTTTGGCGCAACAGTATCGGCGGCGCTGGAGCTGGTGCCCTCCGACAGGCGAGACACCTGGCGGCTGCACCGCGTGCAGGATGGCGAACAGCTCGAGACGATTGGCCGCCAGTATCATGTGCTCGGAGCTGCAATGGAGCAGGCGAATCCACAGTTCGGGAATGTAGCTTTTGCCGTGGTGCCGCAAATGGCACCGAAGCCGAAGCCGGCCCGCGTCGCGGTGTCGCGATCCATACCCGCCCGGAGAAGTACGAGCAGAGTAAAGGGCACAAGCGCGAAG
>JBKJSR010000022.1:0-7396 GCA_046594355.1 Bryobacter sp. | reverse complement strand
GACGTGCTCGCGGGTCATTTGAGAGAGGAACCAAACTGGGAGTGCGCCAGCATCGGCACTAGGTTCATCGGAATAGTAGGCAAGTTTTTCGATCACGTCGGCGAGCCCCGATGCCGGGTTTACGTCGAGTTCGTGATGGTCGGTGTTGTAAACTTTTGCAACTTCGCGGAACCAAGGGGATTCATCGAAACTTCGTCCTGTAAAAGAAACGGAAAAGGTCTTGAGCTGCCTGCCGGACTGCTGTGCGGCGTAGTGAAGCAGGGTAGTGGAATCGACTCCGCCGGAGGCCCAGACACCGAGCGGGACATCGGAGATGAGGTGCTCCTTGATCGATAGACGCAGAAGGTGATCGAGCTCGGCCTTCGCATCGCCGATCGTAATCTTCGGATCGGGCCAGATGTTGAGCGCCCAATAAGGCTCTTGCGTCAGGCGGCCATTCTGCCAGCGCATGTAGCAGCCAGGACGAACCTTGTTGATGCCGGCGACCAGCGTGTATGGTTGTGGAACGTAGTTGAGCGAGAGGTAGTAGGTGAGCCCGTTCGGGTCGAGAGTACGAGGAATCTCAGGGTGTTCAAAGATCGCCTTGATCTCGGATGCGAAGTAAAGATCTTCGGCCTGCTCGTAGAAATAGAGCGGCTTGATACCGAGGCGGTCGCGAACGAGAAACAGCTCGCGCGTCGGCTTGTGCCAGATGGCGAAAGCAAACATGCCACGGAGCCGTTTGAAGCTTTCGATTCCCCAGGCGCGGAATGCTTCGAGGACGACTTCGGTATCGCAGTGCGTGCGAAAGCGATGTCCGAGACTTTCGAGTTCGTGCCGGAGTTCGGCGAAATTATAGACTTCGCCATTGAATACGATGATGGTCTGGCCGTCTGCGGAAGCGATTGGCTGGTCGCCGGAATCGAGGTCGATGATCTTGAGCCGCACTGCACCAAGCGAGACGGTAGAATCCTCGAAAGTACCCTGCTGGTCGGGACCCCGGTGAGTGATGGTTTTCGTGATGGCAGCAATACGGCCCGGCTCGGGATGCGAGCCAAGGTGCGTAAAGCCTGCAATGCCGCACATCCCTCTAGTTTCGCAGGGAAGCCAGAAGCCGTTAGGATGAAATGATGCGAGTTTTGCTTTTATTGGGAATGGCCTTTTTGGCTGTGGCGCAAGAGCCACCGGCAGGATTGTTGAACCGCTGGAGGACCACGGCAGTTGCCAAGGGCGGTTTGGGGGCGATGTTTGAATTTCGCTCGGGCGGAGTTTTGTTCATTCGACCGGGTGCCGTCGTGGATGGAACTTACTCCGTTGAGGGGAATGAAATGGTGTTGCCACCCTTGCGTGAAAATGGTCCGCGAAACCGGCAGACCATCGATTTGAAGCAGCCCGGCAAGTTGCGGCTGCTGCAGGGCCAACAAGTCTCGATGGATCTCACACGGGTGGGCAAGGCACCGGCTGGCAATCCGTCTGTAGTTGGAGAATGGGTTGGAATGCGAATGATGGATGGGCAGAATCTCGAAATGCGAATCTTTTTCTATGCCAATGGCAAGTCGCTTTTCCTGCTGCCTTTCAGCACGGGACAAGCCCACTACAGCATCGAAGCCGGAAAGATGAAGATCACGCTGCCGGATGGAAAAGTATCGGAAGGACCCTTTCAGCTCAAGGGAAATTCGCTGCAAATCCCAAGCGTTCGCAGCGGCTCAGTGACTCGTCTGGCGAGGTATTGAGGAGTGGCGGAAACTTATGTACTGAGCGGCATCGTGATCGTTCTGCTGGCGGCGCTATTGATTTTGCTGCTGGAGAAACGAAATAGCAGTGGGGCGATGCTCGAAGAATTCTTCCGTATGCGGCGCGAGTTTGGCGAATTGGGAAGCGGGCTGCGCGGAGACTTGCAGCAGGGGCTAAGAACGCAACTCGAGCAACAGCGCGAAGAAGCGCGAGCACTGGAAACACGGCTCTTCGACCTGCGCAGCGAGATGGAAAATCGCTTGCGCGCCATCGAAGCAATGAACGAAAAGAAACTCGAAGAGATGCGCGTGACGGTGGACGAGAAGCTGCAGGGAACTCTTGAGAAGCGGCTAGGCGAAAGTTTCAAACAGGTAAGCGAGCGATTGGAGATGGTACACAAGGGCTTGGGCGAGATGCAGACGCTCGCCGTTGGTGTCGGCGATTTGAAGAAAGTGATGAGCAATGTGAAGACCCGCGGCACCTGGGGCGAAGTGCAGCTTGGGGCGTTGCTGGAACAGGTGCTGACACCCGAGCAATACGAGAAAAACGTCGCGGTGTCGGGGACTGCGGAGCGCGTGGAATTCGCCGTCAAGCTTCCAGGGCAGGAGACCGGAGGTGCGCCGGTATGGCTGCCGATCGATGCAAAATTTCCGCTTGAGGATTATCAGCGTCTGGTCGAAGCATCCGAAATAGCGGATGCAGCGGGTGTGGAAAAGGCCATCCAGGAATTGGAAAAGCGAGTGTGGACTTTCGCGAAATCGATACGGGATAAGTATGTGTCTCCGCCAAAAACAACAGACTTCGGACTCTTGTTTTTGCCCACCGAAGGACTTTACGCCGAGATCATGCGGCGCACGGGTTTCGTCGAAAAGGTACAACTCGAATTGCGGGTGATTCTCGCGGGACCAAGCACTCTCCTGGCGTTGCTGAACAGCTTGCAGATGGGCTTCCGGACCTTGGCAATCCAAAAGCGGTCGGGCGAAGTTTGGGAACTGTTAAGTGTGGTTAAAGGGGAATTTTTGAAGTACCACCAGGTTTTGGGCAAGGTGCGGGAAAAGCTGGACCAAGCCTCAAAAACGATCGACGACGCGGAACAGCGAACGCGCGTGATTCAACGAAAGCTGCGCGGGGTGGAAGAAATCGGCATCGGCGCGGGCGAAACTTTCGAAGACTAACGGCGTTCGTAAACCAGCAGATTGCGAAAGCGGGTGCCATCCGGTTTGGTCCCACGCGAGTCGATGGTCATCCGCTTGCCATCCTTTGAAATCGTGCGCGTAGCCTTAACCGTCACTTTTCCCTTGAGCGTAAAGACCTGATCGACGCGCGCCGGGCTGCGTGAAGTAAGCGCAACCGCATCGTAAAGAGTGCCGCCGATAAAGGGGTTGGGCTTGCCGTCGTAGGCGGCAGTGAACTCGGTGTGGAAGGGCTTGCCCTCGGCGTTCACGCCATCGTGCAGAAATTTAACCCGATCCCCTTCGGCGATCCATTGACGTTTCGATTCCTTTGGTGCAGGACCAGACTGGTAGGTAGAGGCAGAAGGGACGAAGTGCCAGGTGCCTTGGCCAAGATCCTGGACAGCGGCGGCGAGGGTGAGCAGAGTGAGCAGTGGAAGCACGAATCGGAGTTTATCTTATTCGTAGCGGAGCGCTTCGGCTGGGGCAATCTTTGTCGCGGATCTAGCCGGATAAATAGTTGCTATGAGAGAAATCGTGAGCGCGAAAGCAGTGATCCAGAGAGCGTCGAATGGATTGGGCTGAAAGGGAACGTAGGGGATCGAGTAAATTTCTTCGGAAAGCTGGATCAGCCGGTAATGATCGGCGACGAAGCTGATGCCGTAGCCAAGCACCAGACCTACGGCTGCACCGACCACGCCGATAAGCAAACCCTGATAGATGAAGATGCGTCTGATCTGCTCCTTACGCGTGCCCATTGAAAGCAGGATCGCGATGTCGCGCTGCTTCTCCATCACCATCATGATCAGCGTAATGAAGATGTTGAGCGCGGCGACCAACTGGATCAGACCGATGGTGATCAAACTGACAATACGCTCCATGCGGAGAGCCCCGAGGAGTTGTCGATTCTGCTCCATCCAGTGGGTAGCCGTGAACCGATTACCGGCAAGCGCTTGCGCCTTTTCGGCAAAGGCCGGCGCGGCTTCAATGTCGGCGACTTTGATCTCGATCGCATTCACCACATTGCCGAGCGACATCATGCGTTGGAGTGCGGGCAGACTCATGAAGGTGAAGTTGGCGTCCACATCATAAAAGCCGGTTTCCACCAAACCCGCAATGCGCATGCGGTGATAGGAGGGACGAGGTCCAAAGGGGGTGAGTTCGCCAATTGGATTGATGATCTGGATGTAATTTCCGGTTCGGATGCCAAGCGATTCGGCTAGCTTCGCGCCAACCAGCAAATTGGGGACTGCGGAATCGTCGTCGCGCAACTTGCTCAGACTACCTTGTTTGATAAAGGGCACCAGGTCTTTTTCGAGACGCGGGCTGTCTAGCTCAAGCCCCTTGATAATCGCACCGGAACTGGAGCCGCCTGCACTCACAAACACTTTTTCGTAGAGGGCTGGCGAGGCCTCAATGGTGCCGGGGATGGTAGCCAACTTCACGGCGAGTTCGCGCCAGGCGGAAATGCCTTCGCCAGGTACACGCTCGGTGATCGTGACGTGGGCAGTGGCCCCCAGAAGGTTTTTCTGCAATGTGGTGCGGAAGCCATTGTTGATCGCGATTGCGATTACTAGAGCCATCACTCCGGCGGCGACTCCCAGAATCGAGATGGCCGTGATGATGGAGATGGCCGATTGACGGCGCTTGGCCTTTAGGTATCGCCGGGCAACGAAAAGTTCAAATTGGAATGCCACGGTTATCGGCGGACAAGTACTTCGCGCATATTATCGCGGCTGAGGAAAAATTTGGTGGATGAGAAGTCTTCGAAAAGGCGTTCGATGTTCCGGTTGGAAAAAGCTTGGCCCGGTGGCATCTCGGATCGCTGCGCAATTACCAGACTGCCTTCGTCGTTGATTCTGAAGTGGTATTGGGGGATCGTTTGGGCACGCGAATCGGCGTAAAAATATGCAAGCAAATGGGCACCGGGCTCAAGAATGCGATGGAGGTGGTCGATGGTTTTTTCGAGCAGTGAGGGCCGCAGGAACTGAAGGCAATCCCAGACAAGTGCGCCGTCGAAGGGACCCCTTTGTTCGGAGAAAGTCTGGATGAGGAAGCTGTCGACGCGAGCGGGGTCGCGTTGATTTTCATAGTAGTCCCCGTCACCAAAACAGTCTTCGAGGGTGGCGAAGAAATCTTCCGTGTAAAGGCGAGGGCCAAGCTGTGTCATGAAATGGATATTGGCGGCGTTGGCACCGCCAAGATCGAGGAGCCGCAATTCCTTTTCTGTGTCGAGTGACCGGACAAATTGCTGGAGTGCAGCGCTAGGCCTGGTGTGCGGAGGAGGAAAAACGGTTGGCCTAGCCGGCGAAGCCGCAGGGAGCGATCGAGAAGCCGACCTGGATGGACGCAAGCTGGCATCGGGATCTCCCAATCCTTTGACTGCACGCATAAGCGCCTTAAAGGGGTTGGCCATCTCCATTGGTACTAAAGTAACAGGCTTGGAGTAAGGTTGCGCAATTTAGCGCTTGGAATCGCTTCCGGCTGTAGCGGCAAGGGACTGCGGAGTAGTGGGAGCGGAGATCGGCTGAGGCTTGGCAACTGGCTTGGGAGATTCCGTCCGGACGATGTCAATTGAGCCTTTGAACATTGCACCGTCCTCAATCGAGATGCGGGCGGTCTTAATATCACCGACAAGACGGGCATCTTTCCTGATTTCGATTTTGTCGCTGGCTTCCACATTGCCTTGAACTGCGCCGAGCACAATGATTTCCTTCGCTTTGATGCCAGCTTTTACCTTGCCATTGGGGCCAATCGTGATTTTGTGCTCCTGAGCTTCGATCGTGCCATCGATTTCGCCATCGATGATCAGATCCTCGCGGGAGAATATCTGCCCGGTAATGGAAACTCCCTTGCCGATGGTGGCGGAGCGTGAGGGCACTTGCGGCTCAGAGTCTAAGCGTGAATTGGGATTTTGCATTGGTATTCCTTCGTTACCACCGAGCGATGAGGGTTGCGAGCCAGATGGACGGGATGTTGGTTCTTCTTCTTTTCGGCGATTCCACATGCGGATGGGACTCCTGTGAGAGCATTACGTTTCAGTAAAAAGGCTAGCGAATGTGGATAGTGAACGCAAATGAAAATGCAATTTAGTATGAAATTGAGGCGTAGGAGGCTTTTGTGAGCGGAATTGTTGAATGTTGGGGTATGGGTGTGCAGTACGGGACATTTGAAGCGCTACGTGGCTTCGATCTGCAATTGGAAGCGGGGCGGGCATCAGTCCTTGTAGGACCAAATGGCGCTGGCAAGTCGAGTTGCCTGAAAGTGCTGGCGGGACTTGAGAGCGAGAGCGCTGGCACGGTGACGGTTTTGGGGCATCGTCCAAAGAATGCGCCCAGGGCTTGGCGGGCTCAATTGGGAGTGATGCCAGAACACCTTGGACTTTTTGACGCGTTGAGCATTGAAGAGCATTTGAGGCTCAGCGGAAAATTGTATGGCTTGAGCGGTAAGGAATCGGCCACGCGGACCGACGAATTGCTCGAGTTGCTGGGCCTGAGCGAAGGACGCACTCGCTTTGCCGCTGCCTGTAGCTATGGGATGCGAAAGAAAACGGCCCTTGCGCTTGCGGTAATGCACGCGCCGAAACTGCTGATTCTCGATGAACCGTTCGAGGGCCTCGACCCCGCCAGTTGCGAAACGACCCTTGAGTTTCTGCTGCTCCTGAAACAACGCGGCGTCGCAATGATTGTCAGCTCACACATGTTGATGCATGTCGAAAGACTTGCCGATGAGGTTTTGCTGCTGAGCGCGGGGCAAGTAGTCTGGCGCAGCGTTGCAATGGCCGAAGGCGAACTCCGTTCGCACTACCTCGAGGTGGTGAAAGCTAAAGCACTGCCTGGCCTGGAGTGGTATAGGTGCTGACGCTGCTGCGGGCGGTTGCTCTTACGGCCTGGCGAGAGATTCGCACGCTAAATTCGATTCAGGGAAATAACTTCTTCTGGTTTGCATTGCTTTTGAGCATGCAGCCGGAAAGCATGGGTTTTATCTGGAGCCTGATCGGCGGCATTCTGCTGGTGCCTGCGCTCACTGCACCACTGGCCCGCATTCCTGAAATCCGGCTTTCCTTCTGGCCATTGAGTGAGACACAAAGAAGGCTTTTGCGCTGGCTGTCAAAGCCCGAAGCGCAGACCAGTCCCTGGTTGTGGCGGCTGCTACCCTTGCTTGAATTGCGGCAGATTCTGCGCACCCTCGACTTCTGGATGGCCGCACTATTCGCTGCAATGGGAACAGCCTACAGGCTGCTCTATCCGAATCCTGAACCCGCCGCCTTTCCAATTCTCGCGATGATAGTGGTGCTGGCCTTGAGCACTCTGGCCCAAAACTTGTTCGGGCTCGACGGCCTGGGTGGCAGGATGCGATGGAAGGTAGCGCCAGTGCGCGGCTACCGATTGTTGTGGCGCAAGGGCTGGATCCTGATTGCGATCACAGTAGTGTTGACAATGGGCCTGAGCCCTTTGGCTGCGCTGGCTGGAATGATTGCGGCACTTGCAGTCGGCCATCACTTTAGCGTT
>JBKJSR010000710.1:0-2719 GCA_046594355.1 Bryobacter sp. | reverse complement strand
CTAGTTGGGTGAAGTTCTGGTTCCTAATATTCCTTGCAGTCCCAGTCTCAGGTCAGCGGCCTGTTTCTGACCGGCAGTTGCAAGCTGGTCACACTTATTCAATTCAATTTAGTAGCGCCGTCTCGCGGGAGACGGCGCTTCGTTTTTCTTGCGGGAGCGGGCGACTGGAGAAGACGCTGCACGCTGGGGATCAGGACTGGAGTTTTGCTTATCGCGCGGTGGAAGATTGCCGCTTTGCCATTGCGCCGGCGGGATTGGTACGTGCGGTGGTGCATGATTACGGCAAGACGAAGCATCTGGAGCAGGAGCCGAATGATGTGTGGGCGCAGGCGACGCCCATGGTGCTGGGTGGGGTGATGTTTGCGGCGGGCGACGATAGCCCGTATCTTCCTTTGCCGGGCGATAAGCGGGGCAAGCCGGAAGTGGAGTTCGGCAAGCGTGATGAGGACTGGTATCGATTCCGTTTTGAAGGCGGGCAAGCGAAGCTGGTTGGGTTTCAGGTGGAGTTGCTTGATCGGGACAATCTGGCGGTGGATGTGTCGCTGTTCCGGGTTGTGAACGGCAAGACGGTGCTCTTTACCGAGGGGGAGGATCCGGTGTCGGTGCCGCACGAGGTGCAGGCCTTGCCGGGAAACAAATACACGACGCGCGTTTTGAGAGAGGCCGGCGATTACTATGTGCGGGTGGTGGCGAAGCATCCTCAATACCGGCTGCGTACAAGGCTTTATGATGTAGCGCCCTATGCGGATCCGAAGCTCGCAGTAAGAGCGGGAATCGACTATCTGATGGGGGCGGGCGATTCGTGGCATGCGAACACGCCGCGGCGCGGTGGAGTGTTCGACCGGGTGGCGAATGTACACCAGGAAACCTCGCTCTGCGTGGCATGTCACGTGACACATTTTACGCAGCGGGGGCAATTGTATGCCGCGCGGCAGGGCTATGGGGTGGAGTTACGGAGTTCCTTGCAGTTTTTGACGGAGCGTTTTTATAACAATCCGCGGCCGCTTTACGGCTTTGAGCAGGAGGGGGCGGTGTGGGCGCGCGTGATATCGGCACCGGCGAATGTGCTGGGACGGATGTCGCATCTGATGGACGTGTTTGAGAAGCAGGTGACGGGGGAGACGCGGCCGAGTTTTCATGATGGAGTGAAGCAGTACTTGAAGCTTTACTACGATGGCCGGACGCAGTTGCCGCCGGATGAAACGAACGGGAATCAGCCGCTGGTGAGCAACTATGAAGTGGCCTGGTATGCGTGGGAAGTAACAAAGGACCCAGCGATCGCGAAATTGCTTGAAGAGGACAATCACAAAAATGTGATCGATCTTTGCTATCAGACACTGGGGCTGGCGGCGGTAGACAAGGGGAGGCATGCGGCGAAGATCGAGCGCAATGCCGCGAAGATTCTGGCGCAGCAGCGGGAGACTGGGCAGTGGTCGATGAAGTTCGAGGCCAAGGAGAAGGATGTCGAGTTCATGACGGGGCATGCGTTGTGGGCACTGGCTGCGGCGGGAGTGCCGAAGGAGAATCCACAGGTGGCCAAGGGGTTGCGCTACCTGCTGGGACGGCAGCAGGAGTTTGGTGGGTGGCTCGATCCGTTGCAGAGTTTTGAGAATTTCCGCACTCCGTTTCGCGAAACGCAGATGGCGGTGCTGGCGCTAAGCGCTTACTATCCGGCGGGTGAGGCGAAGCAGGGATGGGGCTCGAAGGTGTCGAGATTGCCGGCGGCTGGAGAAGTGTTGTTGCTGGCCCTCGACCAGGTTTGGGATCGGCCTGAGGCAGCGGTACTTGGACAGTTGCGGCAACTGGCAAAGCATCGCGATGTGCTGGTGCGGCAAGCAGCTATTGAGGCATTGGGACGGCTGGCTCTCGAGGAAGATCTGGTGATACTAAGTGGGGCGCTGGGGGATTCCAGCAAGCTGGTGCAGCGGAGTGCGGCGTGGGGTGTGCGTCAGGTATTGAGCCGCCGTGCGAAGGGCAACGAGGTCTTATTGAAGGCACTCGCGAGTAAGAATGCGCGGGTGGAGTGGGGGGCGACGCGGGTGTTTGCGACTCACTTCCGTGAGCTGGCGCGGGACGCGAGATTTGCGGATGCGCTGATTGTGAAGACCGCTTCGGCGAGCGTGCCGGTGAAGGTGCAGGCTTGGAAGGGTTTGTGGCAGATGTGGTTCTGGAGCCCGGAAGACGGGGTGAAGAGCAAGATCGAAGATGCGTTCCTCGCCGGTTTGAAGCAGCCGCAGCATGAGTGGGTGGAGAGAAATCTTCATGAGGGGTTGTACAATCTGGGCGATGAAAATATACGCTACATGTACAACAACTGGGTTCCGCTGATGGCGCATGAGGCGGACCGGGAGCGGGTGATTCGGGGGCGATTGAAGCATGAAGCCCGGCTGGCCGAGAAGTATTCGCGATTTCTCGACACAGAGAACGATGCGAACCGGAAACGGTTTCTTGCGGCAGTAACGGAGTTTCATTTGCGGCGCGCGGATACATATGACCTGAAGGCGGATCCGCATGGTGTGGCTCCGGCGATCTACAACCGGATCGGCAACGATATCGAGCAGACGGTGTTTTTTGGCGAGAGTAATACCCGATTCGCCAAGGCGCTGTTGCCGCTGGTGGAGAGCAAGGATGCTGAATTGCGCCGACTGGCGATGCAGGCGGTGCTGATGACGAGGGATGCGAAGTTCGGGCTGGTGAGCAAGGTGAGTGGAGTGCCAGG
>JBKJSR010000599.1:0-14603 GCA_046594355.1 Bryobacter sp. | reverse complement strand
GATGTCCTCAAACCCACTCAGGTAGAAGGCAGCCTGGACGTTGCAGCGATTGAAGCTCTAATTGAGGAACGCTCTTCCGCCAAAAAAGCTAAGCAATTCGCCCGGTCGGACGAGATCCGCAATCAGTTGCTCGAGGCCGGAATCATCCTCGAAGACACAAAGGACGGCGTCCGCTGGAAGCGGAAATAGCGCTTAGAACGAAACGAGCCGCAACCCAATGCCAATCAGCACTGCGCCAAAGATTCCGTATCCCATCACCGCTCCCCAGCCCCATACTTTGCTGCCCGCAAGGTTCGCCCGCAAACCCAGATACGCAACCAGAATCAGCATCATGCCCGCCCCCAGCAGCAGGCAGATGTCGAGTGCGCTTCGACGCCGGAAGGAGCCCGCCACCCGCATGACGGCCACCAGCAAAGAAGCGGTTGAAACCAGCATTTGCGCCCAGATCGGCGCTTTCCAATTTAAGAGTCCGCGCACAGAAAGAATCCCCTGCGATTAATCAGCCATGAATATCCATTCTAAAGCCGTGCATGTCGGCGACCGCAAACGCCAACCCGGCACGCACATTCCGGTGACAACGCCCATCCACACCGCAGCAAGTTTCTTCTACGATTCCATGGAGTCCATCGACAAGGTATTCGCCAACGAAATGCACGGCTATGCCTACTCGAGGTACGACAACCCAACCAATGCGGCGCTCGAAGAATTGGTCTCGAGCCTCGAATCCGCTCATGGCACTCTCGCCACTTCGTCCGGCATGAGCGCGCTGCAAATCGCAATCACCGCAGGCCTCATCGACCGGCGCAAGCATGTACTCGCCGCCAACGCTTTGTACGGCGCAACGGTTAAACTTCTGCAGCAGGTGTTCGAGCCGTTTGGAACTACCAACGCCTTCGTAGACATCTGCGATCTCACTGCGGTTGCCGCCGCGATCGCCGCCGAAAAACCGGGCGTGATTCTGATGGAGAGCATCTCCAATCCTCTGCTTCGCATCGGGCAGATCGACAAGATTGCGCAACTTGCCCGCGAAGCAGGTGCCTGCCTGATTGTGGACAATACTTTCGCGACTCCAGCCCTTGTAAGACCCCTCGAACTCGGCGCGCACATCTCCATCAGCAGTGCCACTAAATATCTCTCCGGTCATGGTGATGTCATCGGAGGTCTGGTCTGCTGCGACGAAGAACACTTCGAGCCGGTCCGATCGCTGTCCCGCATCTATGGCCCAATCCTGGGTCCCTTTGAGTGCTATCTCACCATGCGTGGAATCAAAACTTTTCCGCTGCGTTTCGAGAGACAAAGCCGCAATGCCATTGCGGTTGCGCAACACCTCTCCCTGCATCCCGCAGTCGACAACGTCTACTTCCCCGGCCTGCCCTCGCATCCGGACCAGGAGACTACCGCACGTCTGCTTCCCCCCGGCAACTTCGGGGCCATGGTCTCATTTGAAATCGCCGGAGCCGACAAGCGGGCTATCTTCCAGTTCTTCGACAAGCTCAAGATGATCGTGCCCGCCACCAGCCTCGGCGACGTACACACGATGGCTCTCTATCCTGCCATCGCCTCTCATCGCGACATTCCGCCAAAGCAGCGTGCAAGACTGGGAATTCGCGACAATCTCGTGCGCGTGTCGGTCGGGATCGAAGGCATTGAAGACATCCTCGCCGATCTCGATCAGGCTCTCTAAAAGACCTTTAATGCTTCACCCGGTTCAATTCCAGTTACCATAGGCCTCAATGGCAATTTACGCCTCTACGGTCTTCCTCAGCGCATTTTTACTTTTCCTCGTTCAGCCTCTCATCGCCAAACTGATTCTGCCCTGGTTTGGCGGCTCGGCAGTAGTATGGAACACTTGCATGCTGTTCTTTCAGTTGCTGCTGCTGGCCGGCTACGGCTATGCACATTGGACAATCAACCGGCTCAGCCCGCGAACACAATTCCGCCTCCACTCAACGCTCCTGGCACTGGCTGTAATCCTCACCCCCACCCTTCCGCCAGATTGGCTCAAGCCCTCGGGAGTCGATGCGCCAATCTTGCCCATCCTCACCGTTCTCGCAGTCACCATCGGGCTCCCCTACTTCCTGCTCTCCTCTACCAGCCCTCTACTCCAGGCCTGGTATTCAAGGGTCCACCAGTCGGCCCCTCCCTATCGTCTCTTCGCGTTATCCAACCTGGCCAGCCTGCTCGCCCTGCTTGCCTACCCCATCGCCATCGAACCCTATCTGCCCGCTCGCTTTCAAGCCACTGCCTGGCATGTCGCTTTTGGCGCATTTGCGATCTTCTGCGCTTACACTGCCTGGAGAGCATCGCAGGCATTGCCCGCCGAAGTATTAAAGCAGGTAGAGCCCATCGAGATCCCGCCTCCTCCCAACGCAAAAGACTACCTCACCTGGATCACTCTAGCCTCCCTCCCGTCCATGCTCTTCCTCGCCTTCACCAGTCACCTCGTGCAGAATATAGCCTCGATTCCCTTTCTCTGGATCGTGCCGCTTTCCATGTATCTGCTGAGCTTTATCCTGGTTTTCGATTCCGATCGCATCTACCGGCCGGCGATTTTCCGCATCGCCACTCCACTGATCCTCGGTGCCCTTCTCTACGCGATCTACAAGACCGATTCGGATACCAGGCTTCACTACCAACTCGCAGGGGCTTCCTTTGCTCTACTGGTTTTTTGTACTTTTTGTCATGGCGAATTGGCCAAGCGAAAGCCGCATCCCCGCTACCTCACCATCTTTTTCCTCATGATGGCTGTCGGCGGAGCAGTCGGCGGCTTTCTGATTTCCATCGCCGCTCCCATCTTCCTGCCCGGCTATTTTGAACTCTACGTAGCACTCGCTTTATTTGCCTTGGGCACCCTCATGATTCTCTACCGCCAGCACTGGTCCACCGACATTCTGTGGACAGCCGCAGCCGTTGGCGCCATCGTTCTTGCGGTCGTTGAAATTCGCTCTACCTCCGACGGCAGCAGGGTGATGGTCCGGAATTTCTATGGCTCGTTGCGCGTCAAAGATTCCACCGAAGGCACCGACAAAGAGACCTGGACCCGCACCTTGATCCACGGCACAATCAACCACGGTCTCCAATTCCTCAGCGACGAACGTTACCGGCTTCCGACAACCTACTACGGCCCAAATTCCGGCGTTGGCCTCGCCATTGCAAACACCTGGCACATGAATCACCGCGTCGGCCTCATCGGTCTCGGAACTGGAACGCTAAGCGCTTATGCCCGCAAGGGCGACTACTACCGCATCTACGAAATCAACCCCCTCGTGCTCGATGTGGCCCGCAACGAATTCCGTTTTCTCAAAGCCTGCCGCGGCACTTGCGACGTCGTCTTGGGCGACGCCCGGCTTTCACTCGAACGCGATCCAATCCAGAATTTCGACATCCTCGCCGTCGACGCCTTCTCTGGCGATTCCATCCCTGTCCACCTGCTCACAAAAGAAGCTTTCGAGCTGTACTTCCGCCATCTCAATGGCCCCAATAGCGTGCTCGCCGTGCATGTCTCCAACAAGCATTTGCGCCTCGCCCCGGTGGTCGAGCGCATCGCCACAAGCTTGGGCCTGAAGACCATTGAAATTGATAACGAGGAAATCGACGATGCGCAGGTTTTCTCCTCCGATTGGGTGCTGGTCTATCGTCCCGGAGCCGCCATCGCAAACATTCACATGGTATCTTCCGCAGGCCAGCCCGCCGCCGCCAGACCCGAATTACGAACCTGGACCGACGACTACTCCAATCTCTTCCAGATCTGGAAAAGCAACTAGCCCGGATTTTGCTGAAACGTCGTTCCTGGCCTGACATGCTGAATTGAAATGATTGTCATGACCATCGGGCACTCCACCCGCCCTTTAAAGCAGTTCATTCGCCTTCTCAAAGCACATCAGGTAAAGCGTCTGGTCGATGTACGCACGATCCCTCGTTCGCGACACAATCCTCAGTTCAACCGAAATCAGCTATCCCCTTCGCTGCATTCTGCTCGCCTTCATTATAGGTATATGCCCGGGCTGGGCGGCTTCCGGCATGCGCACCGGGATTCCCTCAACACCGCTTGGCACAACGCGAGCTTCCGTGGCTACGCCGATTACATGCAAACTCCTGAGTTCCAGAAAAATCTGGACGTGTTGATAGAGCTTGCGAAGACAGAGCGAATTGCAATTATGTGCGCCGAAGCGGTTCCCTGGCGATGTCATCGCTCCTTGATCGCA
This sequence comes from Bryobacter sp., assembly GCA_046594355.1. GTDB lineage: Bacteria > Acidobacteriota > Terriglobia > Bryobacterales > Bryobacteraceae > Bryobacter. The sequence goes on along the minus strand of JBKJSR010000599.1, from coordinate 10,398 downwards.
GATGCTTTGTTGGCACGAGGAGTTGAGGTTCGAGAAATCACAAGCGCCATCCGTACACAACTTCACACGCTCACGCCCTGGGGAAAGGTAAACGGAACCCAAGTCACTTATCCTGCCGAACCCAAACCCAAGTCTGACCCTAATTCTCCTGCCCCTTGACAAAAAAGCGAAGCCGCTTCACAATACTTTGTATGACAAAGTACTCTGCATGGATCCACTACTTCCGCCACAACAACTGGTCTCCCTCCGAATTTGCCTTCAGAAATATTCCTACCCTTACACCGGAAGATCGCAACCTGGTCTCCGCTTCTCTCCAGCAATTCCAGCTCGGCGAAGGCTCCGATGGGCAAGGCTTGTTGCGCAGATGCAGCCAGTTTTCCGAGCTGCATTCCCACCCGGATCTCCAGGACGCAATGCTGCTCTTTATTCGCGAAGAGCAGCGCCACGCCGCAGTGCTCGGCCACTTTCTCGATCAGGAATGCATCCCGCGCCTGCGGCACCACTGGGCAGACCAGCTATTCCGCAAGATCCGCAATCTGGCGGGTTTCGAACTAATGCTCACCGTACTCTTCACCGCCGAGTTGATTGCGATTCCCTACTACACCGCAATCCATCGCGCCACGGCATCGATTCCACTGAAACTTATCGCCCAGCGCATCTTGCGCGATGAAGAGCGGCACCTCGAATTCCAGGCTTTAAATCTGGCTGAGTGCGCCGGGCAGCGCGGCGACGCGGCCCGCTTCCTCACGATCATCGTCCACATCGCCTCAATCACTTGCGCCGCTGCACTCGTCTACACCATGCACTCGAAACTGTTCCGCAAAGCATCGCTGCCTCCGCTAAAATTCTGGGCCCTGGCCTATGATGCCTACCGTCCAATTCTTCTCGCACTCACAGATGCAAAGCCGGGCAAGGCTCGTGCCACCGAAGCTTATTTACGCTAAACTTCACGCAGGCACCGCTCCGGATGCTATAAACAGATTTCAACTTGGTTACCGTCTCACCTTCCACTGCTTCGAGATTTCTCCTTCTCGCATTCATCGCTGCACTTCGTGCGCAGACTCCCCCTGCGCCCAAGACCCCTCCGCCTCCCCAAGCCGAAGTAGCCGCAAATCCGAACCTGCTCGGCAAGGTGGACACCCAGGCTGGCGAAGCGAAGCGCAACGAAAACATCTTCATCACCGCCATCGACAACAACACCCAAAAAGAGTCCAGCATCCGTCTTGGCACCACAGCTACGGCCATCACGGAATTTGTTGCCGGTTCACGATTCTTTGGCGCGGAATTTGGCATGGCCGCAAGCAATCCCATCCATCTCGCAAACCTCTCCGCAAGCCGGGCGATTCACGGTAATCTGCTCTGGACGCACGCAAACTCGATCTTTGCCGCCCGCAGTTTTTTCCAGGTCGGCGCAGTGTTGCCAGCCAGGGAAAATCTCTTCGGTGCCCGCCTGTCCGCCCCTCTCTGGAGAAACGCCTTCTTTACTTTCGATGGTGCCGTCGAATCCAAACGGGGATTCGTCAATGGCAACGTCCTGATCCCCAGAGCCGAAGAACGCTCCTGTCTCTCGAACGATCCGCGAATCTGCGCCATCATCAATCGCTTCTTTCTCGCCTGGCCGAACCAGGCGCCAAATCGAACGGACATAGAAGCGCGCGCTTTAAACACAAACGCCGCGCAATCCATCGACACCACAAATTCACTCGCTCGTCTCGATCAGATCTTCTCGAAGCATCGCCTCTTTACCCGCCACACCTGGACGCATCAGAACATCGACGCCTTCCAGTTAGTAGCCGGGCAAAACCCCGATACCACCACCAAGGCGCACGATGCCCGTCTCACTTGGGCCTATGCCCCCAATGCCCGAACCACCTTCGACACAACGCTCGGCTTTGCCCGCAACCGCACTCTCCTTGTTCCCGAACCCAACGCGGTCGGGCCTCAAGTGCAGATCGGGACCGCGTTTGAAAAGCTGGGCCCCGGCTCTCAGATTCCCGTGGATCGCATGCAAAACCGCTATCGTGTCTCAACCCGTCTTCAGCGGCAGCAAGGCAAACACTCGCTTTCGGTCGGCTTTGAGTTCGCCCGGCTGCAATTCAATGGGCGCGAAGCGTCTGCGAATCGGGGCAACATCTTTTTTCGAAATGATTTTGGCCGCGATGCAGTCGCGAATTTCCGGATGGGTGTGGTCAATCGCTATTCCTCCGCCATGGGGAGCCTGGATCGTGGCTTTCGTCGCGTGGAACTTGCCGGCTTTCTTCAGGACGTCTGGCGGGTCTCACCGGGTTTGACCTTGAGTGCAGGCCTTCGCTTCCAGCCCCAACTGGCAATCGGCGAAGTGAATCGCGTCACGGATATTCCCTTCGATTGCGACTGCAACAACATTGCCCCAAATTTCGGCCTCGCCTGGCGGCCTCCTCAAAATCTCGGCATCTTTCGCGCTTCTTATTCCACTCAGTTTGGAGACATCTTTCCGGCCACTTTGCAGCAGTTGCGCTGGAATCCGCCGGCCTTCCAGAAATTCGAAAACCAGGCTCCGCCACTGCTTGATTTGCTCGCCGGTGTCGTCATCAGCCCTGGCGCACGGGCGGTCTTTTTCCACTACCCGCGCAATCTCCAGACTCCCTACTCGCATCAATACAGTTTTTCCTGGCAACTGCCACTTCCCCAGTCGGCGGGAAGAGTGGAAGCGGCTTATATCGGCAGCCGTACCTGGAAGCTCCTGTACATGCAATATCTCAACCGGGCAATCCCCGTTCCCGGTATTCCCCAAACCACCGCCACCATCAATGATCGCCGTCCCGATCCCCGCTATTTCGACTACCGCGAAATCGGCAATTCCGCCCGCGCCTATTACGACGCCGCAAAGCTTTCCTACTCCATCTCCTCCCGCCGCGGCCTCACTCTCGAGGCGGCCTACTGGTTCTCAAAGGCAATCGACACGGGGGCCACCTTCGTGAACATTGCCGCCGGCGACGATGCCAGCCAGGGTCAATCCCAAACCCCGGACAATATCGATTCCGATCTTCGCGGATTGAGCGATTTCCACCAGAAGCATGCCTTCCTCAATCGGCTCACCTACCAGCACGCCATCCGCAACCGCTGGGCGAAAGACTGGCGCTTCTCTTCGGTGTTTGTCGCAAAATCGGGCATCCCCTTTAACATCGTCTCTGGTTCGGATGCGCCCGGCTACGGCAATGTCGATGGTGTCACCGGAGACCGGCCCGACATCTTGGACCCGGGCATCCTCGGCAACACGATTTCGCATCCCGACATTTCCCGTCTTTTGCTTCCAGCCGCCGCCTTTGCCTTCATCCGTCCAACTCAGCCGAGGGGAAACCTCGGATCGAATACCTTCTTTCGTGCCGGCTTCAGAAACTGGAATGCCTCCCTCGATCGCCGTTTTCCGTTGCGGCAGGATCGCGCAATTTCATTCCGCGCCGAGTCGATCAATGCCATGAACACACCTCAATTTGCCGAACCGATCGCCGATCTTTCCAATCCTGCATTCGGCAAGATTACGAACACCCTCAACGACGGGCGTGGCTTCCGCTTCTCGCTGACCCTCGAATTCTAGCCCGGCCTTCATCGCAGGTCATAAAATCGGCGATCCCCACCCCAAAAACCACTCCGCCTACCACCAGTCCCTCACGCTGAAGCAATCAGGTCGGCTTGCCATTTTCCAATCGGTCTCGAAACAGGGACAACACGGATGATGCCTTCCCTGACGACTCAGTCCTAGATTCAATCCAGGAAGGCAGCCGGGTTCAAGCGCTGACTCAGCACCATGGAAATGAAGCTCGGAGGCTTGGTTACCGTATTGCCAATGCACGGTGCGGGCAAGGATCTTGGCTCCGGGTTGGTAAATGCAATCAAACGGCAGTTGGGGCTAAAAGGAATCTAGATGTAGGACGGTCTCGCCCCTAACTATTGTGAGAACGGACGCTCAACGCATTGGCAGCTTCAGCAAATGAAGTGGCTTCTGCCATGGCATCGGTTGCAAGGGTATCGGGTGCCCAGATTAATCGCGGGCGAAGTAGAGGCTCACTGCCCGCTCGAGGTCTTCGCGGCTGGCACCCACCTGACGGTGCTCGTAGCGGCTGATTGAGATCAGAAGATTGCAGATGTCCATCGGATAGCAGGCACGAAGATATTCGCGGCCGTCCTGCAGACAGAGATTTCGCAGAAGCTCCGCCGAATCGTCGTCAAACGGTACCTCGCGGGAGCGGAAAACACGCTGGAAAATCTGATCGAAAATATGCGGCTCTACCGGCTCGATCAGGATTTTGTTCTGGATGCGGCGCAGAAATGCTTCGTCGGCCAGATCGGAAGGATCGAGGTTGGTCGAGAAGACTACCATCATCTCGAAGGGGATCTGAAACTTGATTCCATAGCGCAGCGAGAGATAGTCCACGCGGCGATCAAGCGGCACAATCCAGCGGTTCAACAAGTCGCGCGGGCTGATCAACTGGCGACCGAAGTCGTCAATGATGAAAATTCCATTGTTCGCCTTCATCTGCAGCGGAGCAGCGTAAATGCCCGAGGCGTCGTCGAGACGCAATTCGAGCATGCTTGGCACAAGTTCGCCACCGACAACGAGGCAGGGGCGCTTGCAAAGGATCCAGCGCGGATCAATTTCCGGGTCGTCCATTTCGATGCGTTGGTGAACCACCGGATCATAGAGCTGGATGACCTGATTGTCGACTTCGACGGCATAGGGCATCAGGATTGCGTCCTGGTAGACGCGCAGCATTCGTTCGGCGATCGAAGTTTTACCGTTGCCGGAAGGGCCGTACAAGAAAATCGAGTTCTGGCTGATGAGCGCCGGGCCCAGTTGGTCGAGAAGCCGGTCTGGCACGACCAGGTCACTGAAGGCCAGCCGCAGGGTGCGGCGGTCGACGAAAACCTTGGCCGCTTGCAATTTGGTAGCCGCAACGTAATCTTTGAGCGAAACAGGGGCGGCGCTTGCATACTGTACGGTCGCAAAGCGGTCGCTGGCGAGTTGGCGGCCTGCCTGGCTCAGCACAAAGGAATAATCGTTGCCGATCATGCCCTTTACTTCAATCAACTGCTGCGCCCGCAAGTGCTTGAAAATAACATCGATAATCGAGACGGACAGCTTTAGCGTGTGGCTCAGGCTGCTCAAAGAGCTAAAGCCTTCGAGGATCAGGCGCCGCAATACGAGATCGGTTACGAAGCTTTGGGCTAGCCCCAATTCCTCGAAAGTTTCGGGGATTGCCGGGGCAAAACGGTTGGCAACCTGGCTCGCGGGGCTGGGGTGGAGTGTATCCACAAAGGTGTTTTTGGTTGTGCCGCTGCCAAGACTGCTCAGGCTGCTCGTAAATGTGCCCATGCCAGCTTAATCGGTTGTAGTGGTGCGAAAGTTTATGCACGTTCCTGGCAAATGAATCGTCTATCCTTGCGGATGCGGAACTATGCCCTGAACTCGGCTCTGGTGTTGTGTACTACCTTTGCCGTTGCGCAGGCCTGTGCGCAGGACAGCCCCTTCGCCGATGTAAACTCTCTGGTCTGGCGGGCGGAAGCCTTAGAAGAACAGGGCAAAATCACGGAAGCCTGGTTTCTCTATGCGCAGGCGGCGAATCTCGACCCCAAGAACCTGCTCGCCTCGGGCAAGGCGTCGCAGCTCCGGTCGAAGGCGCTCGAAAAGGCCAGTTTCGCCGCCGGAAAAGATGCGTCAGTCGAAGTGGATCTCAACGACCCGCTGGTGCGTATCACGGACGGCGACATGGGCGATATCGCGAGATTGTTGCCGCCACCTGCGCTCGAACCCAAGCCGGGCAAAATTACGCTCAACCTGAGCGGCGATGCCAAGACCATTTACCAGCGCGTACTCGGCCACTTTGGAATCGACCTGATCTTCGACGGCGATTACGATAATCCGAGCGACCGTCAGGTCAAGCTCGAAGATGCAAGCTTCGACGAGGCGCTCTATGTCGTCAACCTCGTGACGAATTCCTTTGTGAACCCGCTCTCGGAAAAACTCGCGATGATCGTGCGCGATACCGACCAGAAGCGCCGCGAGCAGGAGCGCAATGTTGCCATCACACTCCCGATCACGACGGCAATCTCTTCTCCGGAAGCGCAAGAGGTGGCCCGTGCCGTCCAGCAGATTTTCGAGCTGCAGCGGGTTTCGATCGATACCGTGCGCGGCATGATGATGATCCGCGACCGCTGGTCGAAGGTGAAGCCCGCGCAGGCGGCTCTGTCTCAGTTGCTGCAATACCGTGGCCAGGTGATGCTCGACGTCGAATTCTATGAAGTCAGCGAGCAGTCGACTTTAAGCTTTGGATTTTCGCTGCCTAATTCGAGCCAACTGATACCGCTCGTCAAGAGCCGCAGTCTGATCACCGCCCCGCTCAATGGCATCAAGGGTCTGCTTACCTTTGGCGGCGGAACGACCCTGTTTGGACTGGGCGTGACCAGTGCCTCGCTGTTCGCGAGCATGACTCACTCCAACACAAAAAGCCTCTATGAAGCGAAGCTGCGCTCCCTCGACGGGCTTCCGGCTACCATCCACATTGGCGATCGCTTTCCGGTCATCACCGCGACTTCTTCTTATAGCAGCGGCACCAACCCCAACGCGCAACTGACCGCGCCGCAGATTCAGTTTGAAGACCTTGGGCTTTCGGTGAAAATCACTCCGCACATGCACGCCAACGGCGAGATCAGCCTTGAGTTGGAGTCGGAATTCAAAGTGCTGACAGGGCAGACGAACAATGACATCCCCGTCATCGCCAACCGCAAATACACGGGTACGGTTCGCCTCAAGGAAGGGGAATGGGCGGTGGCCGCGGGCCTCACTACCCGCAGCGACTCGCGTAATCGGATTGGTATCGCGGGGCTCTCGCAGATCCCGCTCATCGGGCCGCTGTTTGCGTTAAACGGGCACGATCATAGTAGCGGGCAAACGTTGTTGGTGGTGCGGCCGCACACGATTGGCACCGTACCGGCCGAATATGCGGGGCGAGACTTGTTTACAGGGCCAGAAACCCGATTTCTGGCACCTGTCCGCTAGCCGAGACTGTCCGCTACTCTTTTATTAATTTGATCTGGAAAGGCTCAAGCTCGTTTGCCGTCGCAACCCGCATCAGCATCTGCGGAGCTTCTTCGCGAAAACTCTGACTCGCATGCTGCGAGAACTCCTCGTTCATCGCCGACACAAATTGCTCGATCTGCAACTGCATTGCCGACATCTTCTCGCGCATGTTCAAAATGATTTCCACTCCCGCGAGGTTCACGCCCAGTTCACGAGTCAGTTGCAGAATCACTTCCAGCCGCTCGATGTCCTCTTCGGTATAAAGCCGTGTATTGCCGTCGCTGCGGCTAGGCAGAAGTAAACCCTCGCGCTCATACAAGCGCAGTGTTTGCGGATGGATTTCATACATCTCGGCGATCGCCGAGATCATGTACGCGCCTTTTCCTCTTGCTCTTGCCATGACGAACTATTCTGCTCTCATTTATCGTTAGTCTGTTCCCAAACTGCGGCCCGCGGATCTTCCTGTTCCACTAGAGAAAGTTCACGCAACAATTCGCGAGTGCGTTCATTGTTCACGTTCGGTGCCTGAATGAAAACTTCGACAATCTGGTCCCCGCGCGATTCCTTGCGGGCGTTCTCGACACCCTTCTCCCGCAAACGGAAGCGCTGCCCGTTCTGCGTGCCCTGCGGCACTTTGAGCAGTGCCTTGCCGTCAATCGTGGGTACTTCGATCTTCGCCCCGAGGCCCGCCTCACTCACCGTGATCGGCAGGCGTATCTCGATGTTGTCGCCGTCGCGTTTGAATAGCGGATGCGCCTCCACCCGGATCGTGATGTAAAGGTCGCCCGCCGTTCCACCGCGCAATCCGGCGTTGCCTCTGCCCGCAACGCGGAGACGGCTGCCAGTTTGAATTCCGGCGGGGATGCGCACTTCCACCTGATCCGGCCGTGCGAGCACTCCCGCGCCGCGGCACTTCGGACATACATTCGCCAATTTGCCCTTGCCATTGCAACGCGGGCAGGTGAGGTTGAACTTCATCGCCCCGGCCATTTGCGTTACCGACCCGCTGCCCGTGCATTCCGTACAGGAACTGCCGCCTGCGGCTGCGCCCGTTCCGCTGCATTCGTCGCACGATTCATTGCGCTGGATCGTCAGCCTTACCATCGTGCCCCGCATCGATTGCCAGAAGGCGACGTTCAGCGCGTATTCGAGGTCACTGCCGTTCTCGGGCCCCGACGGTCCCTGCTTGCCTGCGCCGCCAAACATCTGGCTGAAGAGGTCCTTAAAGCTGCTGCCGCCTGAATCCGCTCCCGGAGGCGGCGCTGGTTTTGAGCCGCTACCGGTTCTGAAACCGCCCCGGTTGCCGCCACTCGCCTGTTGAAAATAATCGGAAAAATCAAAGCCGCTGAAATCGACGCCCTGGCCGCCATTGAAGCCACCCGCGCCTTCGGCCGCCGCCGCCTGATCCGAATAAAAGCCGTACTGGTCGTACATCTGCTTCTTCTTCGCATCGCTCAAAATGTCGTAGGCTTCCTGCACCTCTTTAAAGCGTCCCTCGGAAGTCTTGTCGCCCGGATTCACGTCGGGGTGATACTTGCGGGCAAGACGGCGATACGCTTTCTTGATCTCAGCGTCGGCAGCGCCGCGTTCGATCCCCAGCGTTGCGTAATAGTCCGTCTTGTCCGCCATATCGACTTATCCGCCCTGCTTACTTCTTGTCGTCGACGTCGATAAACTCGGCGTCCACAACATTGTCTTTGGGCTTCTCGGCACCGGGTTCGCTTGCGCCTGGGCCACCGGCTCCAGCCGGGCCTTGAGCGCCCGCCGTCTCCGTTTTGTACATCGCCTCGGCCAGCTTGTGGCTCGACTGAGTCAGCTTCTCGGTCGCCGCCCGAATCTGCTCCGCCGACGCTGTATCGTCCTTGAGCACCCGCTTTACTTCTTCGAGCTCGGCTTCCACGGCCTTGCGGTCGTCGTCGCCAATCTTTGCGCCGTGATCCTTCAGCATCTTTTCGATGTTGTAAGCCATCGAATCGCCCTGATTGCGCGCCTCGATCGCATCTTTCTTCTTGCGATCGTCGCCGGCGTTGAGCTCGGCGTCCTTCGCCATCTTGTCCACTTCTTCCTTGCTCAGGCCGGAGCTGGAAGTGATGGTGATCTTCTGTTCGTTCTTCGTGCCCTTGTCGGTAGCCGCCACGTTCAGAATGCCATTGGCGTCGATGTCGAAAGTGACCTCAATCTGCGGTACGCCGCGCGATGCCGGCGGAATTCCCACAAGCTGAAATACGCCCAGCAGGCGATTGTCTTTCGCCATCGGCCTTTCGCCCTGGAAGATCTTGATATCTACCGAAGTCTGGCTGTCGGCAGCCGTCGAGAAAGTCTCGCTCTTCTTGGTCGGAATCGTCGTGTTGCGCTCGATCAGCTTGGTAAAGACGCCGCCGAGAGTTTCGATACCCAGCGAAAGCGGGGTCACGTCCAGCAGCAGTACATCCTTCACTTCGCCACCCAGCACGCCGCCCTGGACTGCGGCCCCAATGGCCACCACTTCGTCCGGGTTCACGGTCATGTTCGGTTCCTTACCGAAGAAGTTGCGCACCATTTCGCGCACCTTCGGGATACGGGTGGATCCACCCACCAGCACCACTTCGTCGATCTTTTGCGGTGAAACGCCGGCGTCGGAGATGGCCTGCTTGCAGGGGTCCATCATACGTTGCAGAATCGAATCGATCATCTGCTCAAAGCGCCCGCGGGTCAGTTTCTTTTCGAGGTGCTTCGGCCCGGTGGCGTCGGCGGTGATGAAGGGCAGGTTGATGTCCACTTCGAGCTTGCTCGAAAGTTCGATCTTCGCGGTTTCGGATGCGTCGCGCAGCCGCTGCAGCGCCATCTTGTCCTTGCCCAAGTCGATGCCGTGTTCATTCTTGAATTCGGTGATGAGCCATTGCACGATGCGATCGTCAATGTTGTCGCCGCCGAGGTGCGTGTCGCCGTTGGTCGACTTCACTTCCACCACGCCATCGCCAACTTCGAGAATCGAGATGTCGAAGGTGCCGCCGCCAAAGTCGTAGATGGCGACCTTGTGGCTGTGCTTCTTGTCCAGGCCGTAGGCGAGGGCCGCCGCGGTGGGCCCGTTGACGATGCGGCGCACGTTGAGACCGGCGATTTCGCCTGCGTCCTTGGTGGCCTGGCGCTGAGCGTCATTGAAGTAAGCGGGCACGGTGATCACCGCGTCGGTCACCTTCTCCCCCAGGTAATTCTCTGCGGCGCGCTTGAGCTTGAGCAGGATCTGCGCGGAGATCTCTGGAGCGCTGATCTGCTTGCCGTCGATCTCCACGCGGGCGTCGTCAGAGGGACCGCGCACCACCTTGTAGGGAACGAGCTTCGCCTCTTCGGTGACCTCGTTG
>JBKJSR010000595.1:0-8089 GCA_046594355.1 Bryobacter sp. | reverse complement strand
CCAAGCCTGGTTGGGATAAGCGGCGAAGAGGGTGGAGAGGACTAGATCCTGAGACTTGATCATGATTCAATCCTAACACAAAATTTCTCTATTCGCGAATAGCGAATAAATTTATATAGAGAAAGTGCGGCCCTTGTGAGCTCCGATCAGGATCAGAAAGAGCCGATGTGCAATGAGCTCGTGAAGGTTCCAGAGTTCTTTGTTGGCTTCAAAGATGCTGGTGGCGTCTTGGCCTGGGGCAATTCCAGAACCGTCCCGAAGGGCTGCGGCGGCTTCCGCGAGAATCGGGTCGGTCATCACCTCGCCGGCCATCTCCCACAAGGTGATGAAGCGGTCGATAGCGGTGGGAAAGGAAATATCGAAGACGCCCTCGTTCGAGGTAGTGCGGGGTGGTTTGAAGTCGAGATTGAAAGGCCCGTTGTAGTTGTAGGTTCGGAGGAGCACGAGGACATTGAGCCAGTCGAAGGGGTTGACGAGGCCGATGGCGATGTCGACATCGTGCTTGAGGCGGTAGCCATCGTTGATGTCGAAGTGGAAGAGCTTATTGCAGAGGAGGGCGCGGGCGAGCGAGGCACGGACGGAGCCGCCCCACATGAGTTCGTGGAGGTATTCGGGATTGAGACCGACCATATCGGGGTATTTGAGCTGGCCGGAAAAAATCCAGGCGAGCATGGCGTCGGAGGTGGGTAGGAGAATTTCCGCCTGAGGCTCAAAGGGCTTGGCTTCCATGCAATGGAGCATGGTGGGGCGGCCTTTGGACTTGGCAATTTCGATGTCGGCTTCGCAGGCGGAGTTCATGCCTTCGGCAAACCACTTCAGGGTCTGCACTTCATCGACAATGCCCTGGAACTGGTAGCCGAGGGAGCCGGGCCAGTAGACGACGTAAGATGCCCCGAGTTCATGGCCAATGGAGACGGTGTTGCGGAGACGCCACTTGGCGTAGTCGCGGACTTCCAGTTGTTCTCCGGCGGGACCACCCGCGAAGACGGCGTGGTGGAAGGTTTCGGTTGTGACCATCGAACACTTGAGGCCGTTCTTTTTGAGGCAGGCGTCGATTTGGCCGACGATGGCATGCTGCCTGTCGTTGCCAAGCGCGTCGTAAGGGAGGACATCGGTATCGTGAGTGGTCCAGTGGTTGATACCGATCTTCGCGAAGTGCTCGATGACGGTTTCAAAGTGAACCGGCTTGCGGGTGGGGGCATGGAAGATGGCATGGCCTTCGTAAGCGGCAGCCCACTGGGGGCCGGAGATGAAGTGCTCGCGGCGTCGATCGGGAGAGTAAGAGCCACCGCAGGCGGCGGTGAGGCGGGCGACGAGTGCGCGTTGCTGGTCGGTAGATAGAGGCATGCGCGTTTAGTTTATCGCGAGGCGGTGTAGCGTGAGGGCATGAAGACGGCGAGAAGCCGCCGGGAACCACGAAGCACGGGCGATTGCAAGTCAGATTTTGCGTTTTGTTGAACTCGCCACTGAGCTGCATTGCCTGATGAAAGTCGCTGGCGCTTGTCGGTGGGCCGGCGCTGGTGATCGAAATTCGTTCGCCCGAGGACAGGACGAAGGCTTTGCTGAAGAAAGCGGAAGAATATTTTGCCAACGGGACGAAGGTGGTTTGGGTGGTGGACCCGGGTGCCGTGGATGATCGAAGTGGGTGAGGAACTGACGGGAGCCCCGCTGTGGCCGGATCTCAAGGCGGATCTTGAGGCGGCGTTTCGAAGGATTTGTGTCAAGGCAAAATAGAAACTTCCTGTTCCGAGCAAAGTAGATCGTTCCTGTTTTGCGCTAACGGAAGGAGCCCGTAGGGCGACTGGAGTTAGCGCAAAACAGGCGGCGTCATGTTGGGACCGGAGGTGGTTGACCCGCCTTCCCTACTGGCCTGCCAGCGGCTAGCTTGAAGTTTTTCATCCAACTGCTCTTGCCTCCCTGGTTATGGTCTTTGCGGGCGGGCTGCGAAGAAGGAGCAGGCGGCGCAGGCGTTTGCCGCACGCAGGCCTTCAAGGGAATCGTTGTTTCTCCCACGCGGCCATAGATTGTTCCGTCCAGCCTTAGCTCCACGCGGATCGTCGCCGACCTCAGTCCAGGCCGAATGGAGTCTTTCGGAATCTGGTAGTGCTTCCCGCTCCAACTGATGGTGTAATCATTGGCCACCCGCCGAGTCTCGACATGGCTGAGAATGCTGTCCAGTTCCTGCCGATCCCCAAGCCCCCGATGCGCATCCACTTCACTTGCCGCTTCTCGCCCAAAGCGCTTCTTCCACATCGGCAGAAACACTTTCTCTAAATACCGGTTGCTTTCCGCTAGCGTCTTCACGCCCGCCTTTCTCAATGCTTTCACCAGCCGGTCCTGCAGCGTGCCGAAGCATCGCTCCACCCGGCCCTTGGCTTGCGGCGAATGAGCGTGAATCAACTCAATGCCTAGCTCTCGCAATGCACGTCCGATCTGCGTTTCTCCTTCCTGGCTCATCTCTTCGCCATAGCCAAGCCGCCTCGGATTCACACGAAACAGTCCCGCCTTGTCGGTGTAAAAAGCCATCGGCCGTCCGTGCTGCTCCAGATACTTCTTCAGTACTTTCATATGCTCGACCGTCGAATCTTCCGCCACAAACCGGGCGAACAGTTCGCTACTGGCATCATCGATCATCGCTATCAGTTTCACCGGCTCCGTGCTCCGTCCTTCCAGCCAATCGTGAATGCTGGTGTCCCACTGCACCAGCTCCCCGCGGCAACTCCGCCTTGGCCGCCAGACGTGCACTTGCTTGACCTGTCTTTGTTTCGCCTTCCACGCTCCGGCTTCCATCAGCCACTTCCGCAGTGTCTCTTTGCTGACCGTGATCTTGTGCTGTTCGGCTAAGTATTCCGCTGCCAGTGTCGGTCCGAAGTCGGCGTATTCGGCCTGATAGATCTTTACCGCGCGCTCGCTATCCTTCTTGGCTAATCGCCGGTTGGACCGCTTGCCGCGCAGCCCGTGCACCACCACCCGATCCCCACCCTTTCGCAACCGCCTCACCATCTCCCGAGTCCACCGCTCGCTGAGCTTCAACTGTGAGGCACCCTCGGCTTGCGTCAGATGTCCATCCTTTACCTCATGCATTACCTTCAATCGATCTAGTTCTTTCTGGCTTAGCAATATCCGTTCCTGTTCGTGGGTCACTATCTAGAGTCGCCATACTCATCAGGAACTTTCTACTTTGCTCATACAGGAACTTCTCACATTGCTGCGACAGTTTCGAAGGATTTGAGACGGGCGAACGGGAGGGTTGATAGAATTGGCGGTTTGTCATGAGCCAAGTGAATGTTTACCCACCCTCCGCTGAATTTGTAAAGCGGGCGAATGTATCTGGAATGGATGCCTACAAGGCGCTTTACCAGAAGGCGGCGGAGAAGCCGGAAGAGTTCTGGGGCGATCTCGCCAAAGAGAAGCTGCACTGGTTTGAGCCGTTCTCTCACGTGTTTGAGTGGGAGCCGCCTTTTGCCAAATGGTTTGTTGGAGGCAAGACGAATGCCTGCTACAACTGCGTGGACCGCCATGTGGAGGCGGGGCAAGGCGGCAAGGTAGCGCTGTTGTTTGAAGGCGAACCGGGCGATACGCGCAAGATCACTTACTCTGAGCTGCTGGGCGATGTTTCCCGCTTTGCGAACGGGTTGCTGAAGCTGGGCGTCGAGACCGGGGACCGGGCAATTATTTACATGCCGATGATTCCCGAAGCTGTCGTCGCGATGCTGGCCTGTGCGCGGTTGGGTGTGACGCATAGCGTTGTGTTTGGCGGGTTTTCGAGCGAAGCACTGAAGGCGCGGATTCAAGATCTCGGCGCGAAGCTGGTGATAACGGCCGACGGCGGATGGCGGCGCGGCAAGGAGATCAAGCTCAAGCCCGCAGTGGATGAAGCGTTGACGGATTGCCCGACGGTGGAGAGTGTCGTGGTGTGCGCGAGGACCAAGGGGCAGGTGGATATGGTGCATGGCAGGGACCACTGGTGGCATGCCGTGGAGGCTGGCCAGAGCGAAGATTGTCCAGCAGTACCGCTCGATAGCGAGCATCCGTTATTCGTGCTTTATACGTCGGGAACGACGGGGAAGCCGAAGGGCATTCTGCATACGACGGCTGGCTACATGCTGCAGGCGACGATGTCGATGGATTGGGTTTTCGATCTGAAGGCGGACGACGTTTACTGGTGTACCGCCGATATTGGCTGGGTAACAGGACACAGCTACATCGTCTACGGACCGCTGTCGAGCGGAGCGACACAGATCATTTACGAGGGTGCTCCAGATACACCGAACTTCGACCGCTGGTGGTCGATCGTGGAGCGCTTCAAGGCGACGATTTTTTATACTTCGCCAACGGCGATTCGCGCATTGATCCGCCAGGGGAATCAGTGGCCGGATGCGCATGATCTATCTAGCCTGCGCTTGCTTGGCAGTGTTGGCGAGCCGATCAATCCGGCGGCTTGGGAATGGTATTACACGGTGATCGGCAAGGACCGTTGTCCGATTGTGGATACGTGGTGGCAGACCGAGACGGGCACGATTATGATTGCGCCGATGCCGGGGGCGGTCCCTTTGAAGCCGGGGAGCGGAACGCTACCGATGCCTGGCGTGATCGCAGACGTGGTGGATCTCGACGGAAAACCGGTTGGCGTGAATCAGGAAGGCTTTCTGATTGTGCGGCGGCCCTGGCCGAGCATGGTACGCAATATCTGGGGCGACCCGGAACGTTTTCAGGATCAATACTGGAGCCGGATGCCGGGCAACTACTTTACGGGCGATGCGGCGCGCCGGGATGAAGATGGGTACTTCTGGATCCTTGGCCGGGTGGATGATGTGCTGAATGTGAGCGGCCACCGGTTAAGCACGATGGAAGTGGAGAGCGCGCTGGTGAGGCATCCGGCGGTGGCCGAAGCGGCTGTTGTCGGCAAGCCGCACGAGATCACGGGGCAGTCGGTCTGCTGCTTTGTGACGCTGAAAAAGGGCGACTACGACCACGATGTGGTCGGCAAGGAATTGCGGCAGTGGATCGCCCATGAGATTGGCGCTTTTGCCCGGCCGGATGAAATTCGGTTTAGCGATGCGTTGCCAAAGACGCGGAGTGGGAAGATCATGCGGCGGCTGCTGCGTGAGCTGGTGACGAACAATACGATCGCCGGCGATGTGACTACGCTGGAGGACCTGAGCGTAATCACGAAGCTGGCGGCGCAGCACGACGACGAAGCCTAAATTTCGAGGAACGATAAGCCCGCTGGCGCGGTTCTTCTGGACCCGCTTTTCTATCGGCTATAGAGAAATGTCCGTCTCGCGGATGCGAAGCGGGTGATGGCGAAGTTGCAGTGCTGCGGGCCGTAGCCGGGGTGATCCCAATGCCCCGCTGCGCAACCGAAGTTGCTGAGCCAATCCATGTCGAGGGTGCTGTGATGGGTCTTGTGAAATTGCCAGTGGGGCGGAATGAGATGCATGAGCTGGTGGACATTGAGCTGCAAGCGTCTCGCGAAGGTCGAGGGCGAAGTCACGGCCAAATTAGCCCAGCGACGGGACTGAACAAAGTAGATAGTTTTTGGGTGAAAAGGAGATCGCTATGTGGATTGCCAAGGAATTGCTGGCCAGGCATTTTGAGTATTCGCTATGGGCTTCTTTGCAAGTTTTGGAGGCGGCGACGAAGCTGTCGCAGGAAGAAGTAGAGAAGGATCGCGGGAATAGTTTTGGCGGGATTCTCGGCACCTTGACGCATGTATTTCAAGCGGACCGCGTTTGGTGGAAACGCTTTAGTGGAGAGCCTTACTATACGCTGGCGCAAGCAGGTGATTCGTTCGATCTTGCGGGGTTGAAGACGGAATGGCCGGTGGTGATGGGGGAGTTTGTGGCGTGGATACGGGCACAAGACGAAACGAAGTTTGACGAGCGGTTATTTTGGCGGAATGTAAAGGGCGAGGACAAGAACGAAGCGATGTCCAAGATCCTGCTGCATATCGTGAACCACGGCACTTATCACCGTGGCCAGGCGATCACGATGATCAAGCAGGCCGGTGGTGAGGTAGTGTCTACCGACCTGGTTTACTATCCGGGGATGTAGAAATCATGGAAGGGCATCGAGCCGTTAATGGGCCGCCGCTATAAGACTCAGGAGCGAAATTTCATTCTCTCCCGTGCTGAAGGCAATCCACTTTCCGTCCGGGGAAAAGGCGATAGCGACGACGCGGTGAGCGGCGCTGATCGACTTCGTGATTTTGCCTGCGGCAAGATCCCAAATAGCCAGTTTGACGGGGTTCCGCTGGGTGATCACATCAAAACCACCGGTGACCAAAGTACGTCCGTCGGGAGAAATGGAAAGGGAAGAAATCGTTTCGCCATGCCCTCTCAGTTTCCTGCTGAGAGCGAAGGTCCTGGCATCCCAGATATAAACGGTTTCGTCGAGGCCGGCCATGATGAGTTGCTTGCCGTCGGGAGTAAATTCGGCTGCAAACATGGCACCCGTCATGTCTTCCACTTTGCGGATCAGTTCGCCGGATTTTGTCTTCCAGACGCGAATGTCGTTGTCGTAGTTCGCGCTCACGACAGTTGCTCCGTCGGGAGAGAAGACCAACTCGGAGGCACCACCGAGGCCATCCAGCAGCTCGTGTTGCTGCTTCCCCGTGGCCAGATTCCAGACACGAATCGAGCGCTCTCCCGCATTGGAAGTCGCGAGGAAATTGCGGTTCTTTGAGACGGCGACTGTTCTTTCCGGTGCCCCATTGAGAAGCTGAAGCTGGCGGTTGGCGGTCAAATCCCAGACCTTCATCGTCTTTGACTTTGGGTCTCCGTCGATCAGGAGATCCGCAGTAAGCAGCGCAGTCTGCATACCGTAAGTTTTTTCGGAAAGGAGCTTGCCGGAAGCGAGGTCCCAGGTGCGAACCTGGTTGTCGCGGCATCTTGCGACGATGGTCTTGCCGTCCACTGAAAAATAGAATTCAAAGGGAGGCGAAGGCGAGGTCAAATTCCGGTCTACGGCGGCCAGGTTGCAGGCCAGAGCGGCTAACAGAAAGTATCTGGACATGAGCTTAAGCCTTTTCGAGCACGATATCGAAAGTGATCTCGGCATGAGCCGGCTGGGCGGGCGTGGACCCTCCCTCAAAAAGCTTTACGGGGAGAACCAGTTCCTTGTTGCCGGCAATCCTCCGCTTGTTCCAGTTCTTGTCGGGATCCCCTTCAAAGAATGGGTCGGTTGCGAAGTAGACCTGAGTGATGAGGGTCTTATGGCCAGGGGCGGCAATGAGGTAATGAATGTGCTGTGCGGGACGGTCTGCGTAGTGGCCGGGCATGACGGTTTCCACGTCATAGATGCCTTTTGGGTCCGGGGAAATCTTGGCGCGATACTGATAGCCCTTGGTGTCGTACTGGCCGCCGTGATCGGCATGCCATAAATCGACTTTCGCACCTTCGACGAGTTGGCCTTTGGTGTTGAGAACGCGACCGCTTACTTTCAGCGGAAAGCCCGGATCGCCAGGGGCGCGCAGAATTCGCTGGTCGGGAGCGCCTTTACGGAAAAAGGGTCCGAGCACTTCGGCGGAGGTAGGCTTGTGGGCCTGAGCTTCGGCCGTCTGCCAGAAAGAGAGCAGTTGCCGTTGCGACATGACCGCGGCGGCACTGCCTGCGAGGAAGCCGCGCGAGATGCAAAGTTCCAGCATCTGACGGCGATTTGGTTTGGAAGTTTTGGCCATGGAGCTCTCCGCGAATTGCGCCTCCACAAGGAGGCGTTGACTGGTAATTATATGCGAGCACGGGCATCGGCGCAATAGCCAGCGGGCGAGTGCTTCGACCGGCAACACCGGCTCCCTTCTCGCGGCTCGGTATCGCGGAGGCAGCGTAATCAACTGCCGGCATAACAACGCATTGAAGCGGTCGTGGTTCTAGTCTGGCTAAGGCAAATAGATTTCGTTCTTAGAGTACAGAACGGCGTGGCCGCCGATCTTGACCCGGTCGCCGGCGAGCGCACAAAACAGATCCCCGCCGCGCTCAGAAATCTGTCTGGCGCGGAGACTTGTTTTATTGAGTCGATTAGCCCAGTAGGGGATCAGTGTGGAGTGGGCGCTGCCGGTGACTGGATCCTCGGGAACGCCTTGTGAAGG
>JBKJSR010000593.1:0-3919 GCA_046594355.1 Bryobacter sp. | reverse complement strand
CCTCGACGGCTTCACTTCGGATCTGGACCAACTGCGGTGAATCGGCGGCGAGGATGAACTGCCCCGGTTTGGCAGCCGGAGCCGCCTGCGAATTCTGTGCTTTGTTTGTCTTGCCCGACTCGCCACAGCCCGTCAGCGTCCATGCGATCCACGCAATCGCAGCCGCAGATCGAATCAGATTTCGGATTGGAATTGGTCGCATGATAGTTCTTTCTTTTCGTTTGCTAGATCCCGCTCACGGTGGCACCAGATACCGTGTCGATCAGATATAGGCTCCGCGAATAGTTAGCGCGGGCATCGTTAACGGTCTGCATGGCGTCGTTGAATGCGCGTTGGGCATCGAGAAACTCGACTAGACTTGCTTCGCCCCGGCGATACGAATAATCAGTCGTGTCGCGTACACTTTTAGCCTTTGTGATCATGTCGGCCTCGACGCTGATCAGCAGTTGCCTTGAGACGGTGTATTGCCGGTAGGCCCTCTCAACTTCTGTCTGGATCGCTGATTCCAGTGCTTCCGCGCGCGCCCCGGCGAGTAAAATCTCCCGCTGTGCACGGGCAATCTCGCCCTGATTCTTGTTGAAAATCCGCAGCGGCACGCTAAAATACAGGCCCAGGGAATTGCCTGATATGCCCCATGCCGACTGGCGAGTGTATTCAGTGCCAATTGTGTAATCTACCTTGCCATTGGCAAGTTGCAGCCGGAGATCTGCCCGCGAACGGGCCTGGGTCTGTTGATCTGCCAGATAATCCGGACGCCGCGTCAACGCTATCCGGATGAGTTGCTCTGGTGATTCTGCAACCGGCCCGCTGCGGGCTTCAGCCGCCACATCGAAATCAGGCAACTTCTGCCTCCGGCCCATGATCTGTTGCAGTTGCGTCCTGGCTTGATCGAGCTGTAGCCCGGCCTGGAGGGCTGCTGCCCGATACTGCAGCGCGGCAACTCTCGATCGGTCCAACTCCACCTGCGCAAGATCGCCACTCTTCAACCGGGCCTCATTGATCGCAACCACACTGTCGAGGCTCTTGAGGTTTTCCTGCGCCAGCTTCAAGCTTTCCTTCGCTTGCTGGACATCGACAAAGGCGCTCTGCACGCTTGCGATTACTTGCCGCATCACTTCCCGCACTCCGAGCTCGACAAGCGACTTTTCCTGCTTGGCTACAGCGATTCGTTCTTCCCGCTTGTGGCCCCGTTCGATTGGAAAATCCGTATGGATGTTCAACTGATTCGGGCCCAGTGGCGTGTTCGGGGAGTAGTCGGCTCCCAACAAATTCAAGCTCTGGCCGGAAACTGTCAATACTGGATTGGGTTTGAGGCGCGCTGTGATCTCACGAGCTTCGGCAACGCCGACATTCAACTTTTCAGCAGCCAGGGTAAGGTTCTTCGCCAGCGCTTCTTGAATCGCCTGGTCCAGATTTACGGTCTGGCCGCTCGCGATTGCGGCTGCGGCAAACACAATCGAAAGGATTTTCTGCTTCACGAATCCAGCTTGCGATTCGCGAGCGAAGATAGCACTCACCTCGAACAAGTAGCTTCTTCACTTCGAGAGAGGTGGTGAGCTCCCGTCCCGACTCGGGCTTTCTCCCCTCAATAAGGGATGCCAATCCCGCTGGCACCTGCGACTCTGGAGTTAACGCCATCTCTGGAAATTCAATGGACCTGCCCACTCCTTCAAACTCGCCGCTGGGATTAGTCACGGCTCCTCCCATGTCCCGGTCCAAAGTCGTTCGTGTAGCGCTCATCGGCTTCGCATTTGTCGTCGGGTTTGTTTTCCTGGCTGCGTATTTGGGCTATCGGGGCTCAGACCGGATTCAGAACACGGCATCGGCTCTCGTCCGCGAGCACCTGATTCAGTCTGAACGAGGTGCGCAGGTTGAGGCCATGATCGTGCGGCAAACCCAGGAACTGATCGACGATCTCACCTGGGTGCTGGGTCTGTGTTTTCTCCTCGCCCTCGCTACGGCCGGATTGACGGTGTGGATCATCCAGAGGGCCTTTGCGAAATTAGAATGGCAGGCGACTGAATTGACTCACGTTTCGTGGCACCTGATTGATGGGCACGAAAAAATGGCACGCCGTTTTGCACACGAGATGCACGATGAACTTGGACAGTCGTTGAGTGGCCTACGCAGGATTTTGAACCGGCTTCCCGAGACCGGGGCTGGAACAATTCGCCAGGAATCCATCGAAATCGTCGACGAAGTCCTTCAAAGCGTCAGAAAGCTGGCGCAGGCCCTTCGGCCCGTCATCCTCGATGACTTTGGGCTCGATTCCAGTTTGCGCTGGCTCTGCGAACGCTTTACCCAAAGGACTCAAATTCCGGTCGAATATAAATCCAACTTTTCTCAGCGGCTGGCCGGAGCCGAAGAGACTCATCTGTTCCGGATTACCCAGGAAGCGCTGACCAACATCGCGCGGCATTCGGATGCGACCCAGGCTTCGGTTTCGCTTCGGTTGACGGATCAAACGATTCAACTCGAGATAGCCGACAACGGTCGCGGACTCTTGCCGGCTTCACACGCAAAGAACCCAAGGCTCGGAATGGTCGGGATGCGAGCCAGAGCGCGACAACTCGACGGTGAGTTGATCGTCGAAAATCGAAAGGAGGGCGGGCTGCGACTTCGAGTCGAAGTCCCGCTCCAACAGGTGGACCCCAATGCAGAGCAAGAAGATTCGAGTTTTGTTGGCTGACGATCATACGATCCTTCGCAGAGGCGTGCGCATGCTGGTGGATGCGCAACTGGACATGGAGGTCGTGGGAGAAGCCAAGACGGGCCGCGAGGCGATCGACGAGGCGCGCAGGCTGAAACCGGACATCGTGGTGATGGACGTCTCCATGCCGGAGCTCAATGGCATTGAGGGTACGCGTCAGATTTGCGACGAGCTAACGCAAACGAAGGTGCTGGCACTCAGCATGCACAAGGATTCCGTCTATGTGCGTGAGATTCTTCGCGCCGGTGCCCGAGGCTACTTGCTCAAAGACTCCGAGGACGACGACCTGTTGAAGGCCATTCGAGCCGTGGCCCGTGGCGAGGCCTTCCTGAGTCCGGCGATCTCGGACGCGGTATTGACCGACTACCGGAAGCACGTCTCCAACCCGATTGATCTTCTAACCAGCCGCGAGCGCGAGATCCTCACGATGATCGCCGAGGGGAAGGCGAACAAAGAAATCGCTACCATCCTGAATCTCAGTGTTTATACGGTCGAGTCGCACCGTGGCAGCGTCATGGAGAAACTAAATCTCCACAATACCGGAGATATCGTTCGTTTCGCTCTCCGCAACGGGCTGATCACTTGACCGGCAAGAACTCTGTGTCCCGCGAGTGGAAGCTTTACGGACGAGGCCATTGCGGTCGGATTTGATCTCCGCCGCTCAAGAGCTTCGACAACTCAAACGGATGGCTGCTCATGCCAGAGGCGGGATAAGTCACCGCTTGGCCGCAGCCGCACCCGGCCCGCGCAACTCCGCATTCGGCCACTTCTGCAATGCCGCTTCGCTCAGCGAGACCTGCGGCACGCGGCCTGCGTACTTCTTCTCTACGCAATAGCTCAACGTTACCCGCGCTTTTAAGCGCTCCCGCATTGCCTGAAAAAATTCCGCCCTCATATAAACATCTGCGCTTCCCCCACTCGCATCCGCCAACATCGCCACGGATTGCTGCCCCACCAGGGCCGGCCGCATCGCCGGAGACTCGTTCCCAACCGTTGGCGGCGGCACATTGAATCTCGGAATCTTCCGCGAAGGAGCAGGGTCTATTGCCAGATCCAGACTCACCCGCGCTTCCATCAGATTCGCAGCCAACTGCTCCACGCGAATCTGCGACCCGCTATCGATGTTATCCCCATACATGAAGATCGCCCGCTGCCTCCCCTCGCTGAGCTTCCCAAACAACTTATAGGCATCCACCACGCCATACAAGG
>JBKJSR010000583.1:0-2726 GCA_046594355.1 Bryobacter sp. | reverse complement strand
ATCCGCAGGAAGGGAGTGAGCGTCACAAAAAACATTGGAACCAGCGCAGCCAAGGTGAGCTGAATCGCGAGCCGCAACGCCGTGCCGCCCTCCTCTGCGTTTGCGGCAGGCGCGGGTGCCGCCAGCAGTGGGGGGACCAGCAGTGTGGGGGCGAGCAGAAACAGTGTGACCCAAAGCGTCAAGCAGCGCCTCCGCCAGCCAAGCGCGAGAGCATGACGGGACTCTCCGGTTGAACTGCGCCGGAAAGTTCGACAATCTGGCTCGAAGCTTTGCCATTCCATATGGCGATTTTGTGATGATTCCCGTCAGCCTCAATGTCGACAATCCGCAGGCACTCCCCCGGACCGAACCATTTTTGACCGGCCAAAATGATCTTGGTCCGGGCTTCCCGGTCGTGCAGGGAAATACGGCGCAGTGCGAAATCCTCCCACAACCGCAATAGCTTTTTCCACATTGCATTTCTCCTTTAGCCTTCTGAAGCCAGGTCCGTCACGCGCACTCCCATGGATTCGTCGATGATTACAACCTCGGCGAACGCAGCGGAAGTACCGCCTATGATCAGATCGATATTCTCCCCGGCGGATCGGTTCAGCTTGATCACACTTCCTTCTTCAAGAGCAAGAATCTCGAAAATCGTCATCGTCTTCTTGTCGAGGACAGCCTCAAGGGTCAAAGGCATGTCCAAATAGTGCGCGAATCGCTCAAGATGCTGCATGGGAGCCGGGGCCATAAAGCATTAACGCTTCAGGTTGATCGTTTCCTGGCTGATTTCATCGACAGTTGTAATTACCCGTGTGTTGGCCTGATATCCGCGCTGATAGATGATCAGGTTCGTAAACTCTCTCGCAATATCGACCGTCGAAGCTTCGATTGCCCCGCCCAGAATCGACCCGCGGCCGCCAGTACCAGACGTACCGATTACTGGGAGCGCACTCCGTTCGCTCAACTGGAACGCGCTGTCGCCAACGGCGACTAACGACTCTGGATTTCGTATCGAAGCCATCGCGATTTGTCCCACCACCGACTGAACACCATTGGAATACTGGGCAAGTAAGAGGCCGCCATCACCCACACCCACGCGGATTAACTGCGCGGAAGGCTGGCCGTCTTGCGAATTTGCGCTCACAGCGGAAGGCTGGGCGTATTGAGTGATGCGCGGGATTTGCCCGTTATAGATGTCCCACTTCAAATTGATATCCGAAGAACCATTCACCAGTCCGGTAATGGCGAAGCTGAATGGAGTAAGTGCATTGGGGATCGCCAACTTACCGTTACTGTCAAATTGCATGGTGCCTGTGAGCGGCGCGACCGGGGCGGCTACATCGGCATCGGGAATCGTAATACTGTAGTCCCAGGCATTGGGCGTGGCCGACTTCGTGAATGCGGCGGAAACCACATGGCTGCTGCCCAGCGAGTCGAAGATTTCAATTGAAGTCCTGAAACTATCAGGAGGCGGGCCAAGGCTGGCAGCGGCATTCAGGTTCAGGTCGAACTGGAAAGCAGTCGAAGCCACCGGGGGCCGAATCGAGCCCACCGGAACTATAATGTCCGCTACTGGACCAGTGGTGTCGAGTTTGCCGCCTGTCGTACTCCAACCCTGAACCTTGTAACCCTTCCCGGTCAAAAGGTTGCCGGATTTGTCCACAATGAGACTGCCCCCGCGCGAATATACCGTTTGACCCTGTTGCCCTTTAAGGACCAGAAAGCCATCACCTTGAACTGCAGCATCCAGTGGTCCGCTGCTGACCTGAATCGCACCCTGTGAGAAATTTCGCAGCGTTATGGGACGTCCTACACCAAATCCGACCTGCGTATCGCCAAGGCCGGATCCTAGCGATTGCGTCACAAGATCATAAAACGAAACGGTACTGGACTTAAAGCCAGGAGTATTCAGGTTCGCCAGATTATTGCCCACTACATCGACGGCAGTTGAGTGCGCCCTGAGAGCGGATAAGGCAGTGGAAAAAGATGTAAACATGTGATTTTTGGGGGTCTCCTCGATGAATGTATCTGCAGTCTGAACCGTGCTAAACAGCCGGTGTTTCTGGTGCCGTCGCTGGGGTCAGCTTCTTGATGAGATCCCGCAGTTGAGTCTTGATGTCGACCAACTGTTCGACCCCTGAAAATTGACTGAGCTGCGTAATGTACTGGATGCTGTCGCCCGGTTTTGTTGGATCCTGATTCTTGATTTGTGCAATCAGGAGCTGCAGGAATATTTCCTTGCTGGCGAGATCGTTTGAAGTCGGTTGCTTGATCGTGTTTGCGTCTTCGGCCCGCCCTGTCTGCCTGGTAGTAGCAGTCTGCCTGGTAGTAGCAGGCGCTGCCTGAGGGCTGCGAATTAAGTCTGTTGCTGAAATCATGAAATACTCCTTTTCTTCGTTAGGGTTTTAATTGTTCGTCCAACTCGGATTGCCAGGCTTGATCTTTTTTGCGGTTCCGCCCGGCTGTATTCTGCACGTTTTGCTCGCGCCGATTGGCCGAAGAATCGCCAAGGCTGGAGCCTTCCTGGCTGGATGGGGCAGCGAGCGGGAGGCCCTGTGCCGACTCGGGATTTTGGCCTGTCGGCAGAAACACCTCCGCCCGTTTCCGGGCTTCAAACGGAGCTTCGGGCAAACTGAGTCCGGCCCCCGCATCTCGATGCTTTGAAGTCCAATCTGCAGTTTGAAGTTTGTCTAGAAGCGAAGGCATAGACAAACTTCAAACTGCAGATTGGACTTCAAAGCCGC
>JBKJSR010000459.1:0-5206 GCA_046594355.1 Bryobacter sp. | reverse complement strand
TGGATTCAGGCCGGTGGTGCCGGCATGGAAGGCTTTGACAAGACCGTGCTTGCTTCACCCATCACCGTTACCAACATGGCGCGCGTCTTCGCGCCCGGTATCGCCGACACGGCCATGGGCCTGCTGCTCTGCATCTCGCGTGGCATCAGCACCTATTACATGCCCCAGTTCTATCGGAAAGAATGGAAGCCGGTAGGCAGTGTGAATACGCCGGAACACATCGAACTCGCCGGCCGCACCATGGGTATCGTCGGTATGGGTGGCATCGGTTCGGAAATTGCCAAGCGCGCCCACTATGGCTTCGGCATGAGGGTCTTTGCAACCGACCCCAAGCCCATGCCAAAGCCGGATTCCGTCGAGATCCTGCGCGAACCCGCCTGGTTCCCCGAGATGGCCAAGCAAGTGGATGTGCTCGTTAGCGCCGCTCCACACACCGCCAAAACCGAAGGCATGTTCAGCGAAGCGATCTTCCGCTCGATGAAGAAAGACGCCATCTTTATCGCCATGTCGCGCGGCAAGCTCTTCGACGATATGGCGCTCGTCAAAGTAATGAAGGAAGGCCATCTGCGCGGTGCCGGTCTCGATGTCTTCCCAACGGAACCGGTTCCCGCCAATCACCCGATCTACCAGTTGTCCAATGTCGTGATGACGCCGCACACCTCCGGCTGGGGCGTCGAGCGCCAGGAACGTCTGGTTGCCCACTTCGCTGAAAACATCCGCCGCTACACGCTCGGCCTGCCCATGATCGCCGTTGTCGACAAAGTGGCTGGATACTAGCAGGCATGGCAAAATTCGCCGCTGTCGATATCGGCAGCAACTCGATGCGGCTGCTGGTCGCCGAAATCGATA
Organism: Bryobacter sp.; assembly: GCA_046594355.1. GTDB lineage: Bacteria > Acidobacteriota > Terriglobia > Bryobacterales > Bryobacteraceae > Bryobacter. The sequence goes on along the minus strand of JBKJSR010000459.1, from coordinate 4,357 downwards.
GTCGAGGGCAACTTCTGCGGCTCGCCGAAGACCGCCAGGTCACTCGTCTGGGCGAGAGCGTCTTCACGCGCGGCATCTTGAGCGAGGATGCCATTTTCGTCGCCGAACAAGTGTTGACCCGTTTTCGCGGTGTGGTTCAAGGCCTTGGCGTGGAATCCATTCGCGCAGTCGCAACCAGCGCCACGCGCGACGCAAGCAACCGCGAGGATTTTCTCGCCCGCGCTCACAACGCTCTCGGCACCCCTATAGAAATCATCAGCGGCGTCGAAGAAGCCCGCCTCATCGGCCTCGGCGTTCATGCAGTCTGGCCGCAGGGGGACGACCCCGTTCTGATCATCGATGTAGGCGGGGGCAGCGCGGAATTTGTCCTCATGGAGAGCGGCACGATGGTGGAAGGCTACTCACGGCCCCTCGGGGCGGTCCGTCTCAATGAAGTCTTCCTCGACAAGGATCTGCCCAAGCGCGAGCAAGTCTTGCGGCTGCAGGAGTTCATCGACGAAAAACTCGAACTCGTCGTGCGGCGCCTCGGTCGGCAACCCTTCGTGCGTGGCATCGCAACTTCGGCCAGTGCCGCCGCCATCGTCTGTGCAGTCAACGGCATTCCGCGCAGTGCCCGCAATCTGGCGGAGCAGCGCACGGCTACCCTCGAACAAGTGCGCCGCCTCTACCGGGAGCTGTTATCGATGCCCATCGAGCAGCGCCGCAAGTTACCCGGAATCGGCCCGCGCCGCGCTGAGATCATCGTCGCCGGCGTCGCAGTTTTTCTCCGCGCCATGGAGCGCTTTGATCTCCCCGTATTGCACTATTCCGGTGCCGGCGTCCGCGAAGGAATTGTCGCCGACCTCGCTACCAGGGGCGAAATATCCAGCCGTCCCGGCCTCCAGGAGAGTGAGCGCCGCGTCGTCGAAACTTTTGCCAAACGCTACGGCATCTCGCTCGCCCACGCCAAGGTCACTGCCAGCTTCGCCCTCGAACTGTTTGAGCGCCTTCGTCCCCTGCATAAACTCGACGCTGGCTACGCCCGCCTGCTCGAAGCCGCCTGTCACCTTCTCGATGTCGGGCATTTCGTAAGCGACACCGGCCACCACAAGCATTCCCACTATCTCGTTTCCCATGCGGACCTGCCCGGTTTCACGGAAAATGAAAAGCGCCTGATCGCCCTGCTCTGCCGCTTCCATCGCAAGAGCATGCCCTCCAATCGCTACCCGGAATTCATTGCCCTCCCTACCGCGGACCGACGCGCACTTGAGTTACTCGTTCCCTTTGTCCGCACCGCCGACGCGCTCGACCGCAGTCGCGATCAACACGTTCGCCTCGCCCGCTGCCAGATCCGCGGCGACGAAGTCGCGCTCACGCTCGAAGCCGAAGAGGGCAAAGATTACGCACTCGAAGAGTGGGCGGTAGAGCGCAGTGGTGCCGCCTTCCGTTCCGTTTACAACAAGAACCTCGTAGTCGCCAAGATTTAACATTGTGCGTGCGTCTTCTACATCGCTGGGCCGACGCCGTGTCGCTGATTCGTGATAACCTTCGGCGAAGGAGCTCCTCATTTATGGCCGCTCAAACACTCGAACTTCAAAACGCAAAAACCCTCACTGTTACTCCCGCCGACGATCACGATCTGATCGAAATTCATGGTGCTGGCGGGCTGATGGAATTGCGAATTAAGGTGACTCCCGAGGGAGCGATTCTTCAGATGGAAAGTGTTCGTCTTTCGCTCAAGTCCGCTGAGACCGTCGATGTGTCCTGCAAGACTTTCGAGGTTCGGGCAAGTGAAGGCATCGATATTCATTCCGATGGCGGCATGCAACTCAGTGGGCAGGCCGACGTGCGCGTCAATGCCAATGGCGACGTGATTGTGACGGGCGAAAAGATTTTCCTCAACTAAGATGCCTCCTGCAGCCAGATTCACCGATAAAGTCATGCATGACTTTCCGCACTGTCATGCACCGATCCACCCTCCGGCACCAGTACCGACCCCAATGCCGCACCCGCCAATGCCCATTGCGATCATGGTCGCGACCATCCCAACCGTGCTGATCAATTCGCTTCCCGCTGCGGTGGTGACCAGTCAAACATTGCCCTGCATCATGCCAGGCTGCGTCCCTGGCGGGCCTGGCATCATCGTGAAGGGGTCATCCAGTGTATTTACGAGTAGCCTTCCCGCTGCGAGGCTGGGCGATATGGTGAGCTTTCCAGGCTGCGTTGGCCCCATACCTTGCCCCACGGGCAAGATCATTCCACCCTGCTCTCCCAATGTGATCATCGGAGGCTGATGCTCCGTGTTTGTCCAACATTTTGAGCGGCTTCGTCCGCTTTGCCCCTACTGCCGCGTGGTCCGCCAACTCGAAAGCCCACTGCGCATCGGGCAGATTGCCCGTGAAGAAGACGGGGAAATTCTTGAGGGCACCCTGCTTTGCACTCAACTTCTCTGTCAGCGCGAGCACCCCATCATCGATGGAATCCCCGTTCTAATAGCTGATCCCTCCTCCTGGGCTGCAACCCAATTGAACAGTGTCCTCTGCCGCGACGACCTCACGCCCTTCACGCTTTCTCTCCTGGGCGACCTTTCGGGCCATGGCTCAAACTTCGACCATGAGCGCGGCAACAATGGCATCTATGCCCATTCACATTGGTCACAAAACGAGGCCAGTTACATGGGGCTATTCGAAGCCGCCTCGCAACTGCTTGCCACCCCTCCCCAAGGCATGTGGCTTGATATTGGCGCTTCCGTCGGACGAGGCACCTTTGAATTGGCAGCGGCCACCAGTGATCTTGCCGTCGGCATCGACCTCAATTTCTCGATGCTGCGCATTGCGCAACGCATTCGGCGTACGGGCCGCATTCGTTACTCTCTGCGGCGCGTTGGTCTGGCCTTCGATGTTCACGATTACCCCATTGCGGCGAAGCTGAGCGAGCAGGTCAGCTTCTGGTGCGCCGATGTCGCGCTCCTCCCTTTTGCCGATGCAACCTTCGCTGGTGTCCTCTGTATGAACATGCTCGATTGCGTGCAATCTCCGCTCGGGCTCTTGCTCGAGATGGGCCGCGTAACAGCGCCGGGCTCGGAATCGATACTCTGCACCCCCTTCGATTGGGCGGCCGGGGCGACTGCACCCGCTGCCTGGATTGGCGGCCACTCCCAGCGATCACCACACGAAGGTTCCTCCTTGTTGGAGCTGCGCCGCATCTTATCTGCGGCGAGCGAGGCAGGTGTCGAGACTGGCCTGCACATCGAAGCCGAAGCCGACAAGGTCAAATGGCGCCTGCGTACGCACGAGCGCTCGGTGACGGAATACGATGTGTATCTAGCTCGCCTGAGACATAAGGGCTAGTGCTTTGACCGTCAAGACCGGCTCGGGGTCGGGGTCGCGGTACTAGCCGTTGCGCGCCACAACATAGGCGTGGTCGATTAGCGCTGTTCCTCCACCACTACCACCCCAGCGGCTTCGTTCCCTGCGCACGCGAAGTTCCGTGAACTTGTCGTAGACCACATCGATATCGGCCTGCGTAAGATCCGGCAGGCTCAAGATCGTCTCCCGATGGTTTGCCGGACGCTGCATATAGTCTGCGGGAAGATAGCCCAGATCCCGGCAAGTCTGGAATAAATGAGTTCCGGGATATGGATAGAAAACGAAGAAGCCGAAATCAAAACTCTCCAGTTCCTCGGCGAGTTCGTAGGTTTCATTCAATTCGGCGAGCGTTTCTCCCGGTAAGCCCAGCATGTAGTTCGCAATCACGAAGATGCCCGCTTCCTTCGTCCAACGCACCACATCGCGAAAGCGCTGGTTGGTGACCGGCCGCTTCATTACCTCGCGCCTCACCCGTTCGCTGCCGCTCTCAACGCCATATGTAATCTGCTGGCAGCCCGCATCGGCGAGCATGTGCAGCATCTTCTCATTCACGGTTTCTACTCGTGCATGCAGGCAGAACTTCGCACTAAACTCCTGCTTGTAGAGACGGCAAAATTCCTTGACCCAGGGATGATGGATCGTGAAAGTGTCGTCGAGAAAAATCACGTAGCCGAGCTTGCCCGCATCTCTTAGTCCACGTAATTCACTCAACACATTTTCGTGCGAACGCCGCCTGCCATACTCGCCCGTGCCCTCATATAACTCGTTGAACATGCGAGCTCCGCAGTAGGTACAGGGGAAGGGGCAACCCCTTTGTGTTGAAACTTGCACTGTCCCAAGCGGTTCTTCAAGCAAGTCGCGGGCGGCAAAGGGCAAGCGGTCGATCGGCTCTACCGGTGGCCGCAGAATGGGCCGGAATCCACCTCGCACCCAGATGTTGGCAATGCCGTGCGCCGAGCGCTTTGCTTCAATGGCATTCGCCAGATCGAGCAGCGCCTCTTCGCACTCTC
>JBKJSR010000406.1:0-4523 GCA_046594355.1 Bryobacter sp. | reverse complement strand
ACTTGGCGATGACGCCGAGGCTGATGTAGTCGGTGATCCGGCTGCCGGCCGGCAAGGACGCAATCGTACGAGCCATTCCGAGGGCCTCCAGTCCCTAAAACAGAATAGCATGAAAATATTCTAAGTGAACAGTATTTGGGCTAAGTGCTCGCCCACGGTGATCTGGCGAAGTCCAGCTCCGTCGCTCCGAACCACGGACAGATTTTGGGGCTTCAGGTGCAAATTGAAGTCGATCCATTGTCCGTCCGGCGAGAAATTCGGATCGCCAAGGGCTTCGAGCCCTGCGTTACCGGTGTCGGCTCACCCATGCGCGCTTCGTGGGAGGGATCAAATTTGATTTTGTACAGGTTCAGATCGCGAGCTTGCGTCGCGTAGAGCATGCGGCGGCCGTCCCGCCCAACTGAAAACCGTGAAGGCGGAGAAGCACAAGGGGAAAACCGCTTACGAGTTCGAAGGCACGAATGCCTCCGGCAGCCTGGAAGCCCTGTTCAGCGATCAGGACGAACGGATCGAAGCTGAAGAGAGTCTTCCCATTGCAGAGATTCCGTCCGAAGCGATCGCCGCTATCCAGGCGAAACACCTCAACGCCCCGATGTTGCGTGCGGAGAAAGATTACGTCGTCCTCGATTCAACAGGCCGTTTTTCCCAGGAGAGAGCGGTCGAATCAGCGCGTGATGGTGAAGTGGTCGAGCTCTTTACCCGCAGCGGAGATTTGCCGGATCTGAAGCTGCTTCGTTTCGGCGTCGATCACGGTGAAGGAATGTACGTCGGAGACGAATTTGTTTGTGAAGTCGAGCCAGGATGAGGAGTCGCCGTTTTGCTCTCTGTTGTAGAGATTGGCGCCTGCGGCACCAGTGATGATGTAGAGGACGCCGTTGGGTTTTGTGTTCTTGTCGCCGTCGAAAGATTTGTCGAGAGTCCATTTGCCGGGCACTTCGATATTCTTGCCGAGGACGAAGCCGGGTTCGACCTGGAAAGTGAGCGGGTGGGTGCGCTGATAGTTGTGGACGTGGCCGCTCATGACGAGATCGACTTTTCCAGCTTCGAAAATTTCGGCGAGCACGCGGATGCGTTGTTCCTTGAAGTGGGCCTTCGAGGAATTGAAGGGCGGATGGTGGAAGCCGACAATGCGCCATTTGGCTTTGGATGCAGCCTTGAGGTCCTCACGAAGCCACTCGCGGAATTCGGGCGAGCTCCAGTCGACGTAGACATTGGAATCGATGACAGTCCAGTGGACAGTGCCGTAGTCGAAGGAATAATTTGCCATGCGGGGGAAGGTGTTGGAAGTGGCGGCGAGGAAATTCATTTTGATGGTTTCGTTGCCCTTGAGTTCGGGAGTATTTTTTGCGCCGGGGGTGAGGGTCGGCCCATTTAAGGGGAGCGACCAGTAGTGGTAGAAAGCCAGGGCATCGGGATTGGTGTCGAAATCAATTAGAGGCTGGGAGTCGTGGTTGCCGATGACTCCGGTGAAGAGAGTGCCGCTGAGGAGAGGAGCGCCAAGCTTGGGGTCGGCCTGATCTGCGCTGTAAACGGGCCAGAAATTGGTTTGGTATTCGGAGACGCGTCCGCGGCTGTAGACGATGTCTCCGGTGATGAAGATGTAGTCGGGTTTTTGTTGTGCCACCTGGTAGGCAACTTCACGCTGGCCGATGGTATTGGCAGCGCAATCACCGAAGACTACAAAATGAGAAGCCGCTTTTTTGGGTTTGCGGGCAATGGCGGAAGCTTCGAAGACGATTTTCCCCGCGGAAGAGATGCGATAGGTGAAGGGTTTGCCGGGCTTGAGTTTGGCGAGGGGGGCGGAATAGACGCGGTGGGCTGCGGTGCCTGTGACATCGACGCGGCGCAGCATGGAAGGAGTGGCGTCGATCCATTTTTTCGAGGTCTTGTATTCGACGGTCCAGGCGATGTCCTTGTCGTGGCCGATCCACATGAGATCGAGGCCCTTGGAGGAAAGCTTGGGACGGTCGCCGAGTTGGAGGTAGGGTTTTTCGAAGAAGAAGGCGTCTTTTGCATAAAGGGTAAAACCGAGGAAGAGGAGGCTTAGGAACTTCATTGTTGTCTCACACTATTGTGCGCTGAACGGTTGCAATGGCATTATGGCGTGGGCTCCAAATGCAATCGGCCGTACCCATGAGAGGTTGCATTTGCGTCATCCCAAAGTGGATCGGGCTGAGTCTGATCCGGGCGAGGCGTACGCAAATCCGGCAGATTAGGGCGGCGGTTTGCTAGATTGGGTATTGTCCAAGGGAGTATCTATGAAATTACGGCCATTGCACGACCACGTGCTAGTAAAGCGCTCAGAAGAGCAAGTGAACAAGATTGGCAGCCTTTTTGTGCCAGACAGCGCGCAAGAAAAGCCGCAGGAAGCCGAAGTGATCTCAATCGGTGCGGGCAAGCAGTTGAAAGACGGCCGCCGGGTAGCGATGGAAGTGAAGCCGGGAGACAAAATTCTTTTTGGCAAATATTCCGGGTCTGAGACGAAAGTCGGCGGGGACGAGTATTTGATTCTAAGGGAAAGTGAAATTTTGGCGGTTCTCGGCTAGAGGACATTGCTTGAGTTTGAGGAGAAGTCAAGAACCATGAAGACGACGATGATTCGTTTGGCGCTGGGCGCCTGGATGACGGCGGCGCTGTTTGGCCAAGCCAAGATTGCGATTCTCAATACGCAGAAGGCGCTGCTTGAGACTTCGGAGATCAAGAAGGCGCAAGCCGACCTTGAGGCGAAGTACAAGCCGCGGACGGACGATCTGCGTCGGCTGGACACGGAACTTGCCGACATTCAGAACCGTCTCAGTGCAGGAACGGGCAAATTGACACCGCAGGTCGAAGCCGATCTGACGGGGCAGGGCCAGCGCAAGCAACGCGAGTTGCAGCGCAAGCAGGAAGATTTGCAAGCTGAAGTGGAACGTGATCGTCAGGAGATTCTGATGAAAGCGAGCCAGCGGATGCAGGAAGTCGTGAAGAAGATTTCGGAAGAAAAAGGTTATGACGTGGTGATCGACAGTTCCAACACCGTTCACTTCAAGGTGGCGCTTGAAATTACGACCGAGGCAACAGCGGCGTACGATAAAGCGTATCCCGTCAAGTAGGGAAATGTCTTCTTACCTGGATCAATACGGCGCAGGCGAGGAACGGCGGAACAAGATGATTGTTCGCGCCGTTCTTGGCTTTTTAGGAGTGGTTGTTGTTCTGCTATCCGGATATTTTTACCTTCGTAATTCGCGTGAGCAGGACAGGCTTGCCGGGTTTCAAGCTTTGCTCGAGAAGAGGGATTATCAGGCCGCGTATGCGTATTGGGGATGCACGGAGGCGAAGCCGTGCCGCGATTATATCTATGAGAAGTTTTTAGAGGATTGGGGACCCAAGAGCGGGCATACCGACTTTGGGCAATTGAAGGTAGTGCGGAAGGTGAGCTGCAAGGATGGGTACGGGGTGGGGTGGGGTTTTGGGAACGACGCTTTGCATTTGTGGATAGTGCGTGAGGATCAATCGTTGAGCTATGATCCGTGGCCGAACTGGCGGCAGACTTGGCTGGCGGCGATTTTCAACGACTGTAGCGGGATGAATCGCGCTTTGCCGGATGTGCGGCCACTATAATCTGGTAGGTCAACCAGGCTTGCGGTATGATTTTGAGGCTGCGTTTTGATTTTAGAATTAGCAGCGACAAGAGGTGATTACATGGCAAAGTATTTGATTCAGGGACGCTATACGGCGGAAGGTCTTAAGGGCCTGTCTAAAGAGAAGGCTTCCGGCCGCAAAGCGGCAGTGCAGGCTGCGGTGAAGGCAATGAAGGGCAAGCTCGAAAGCATGTACTTCAGCTTCGGCGCAGACGATGTGGTTTTGATTGTCGACGCACCAGACAATGTCGCCGTAGCCGCTTTGTCGATTGTTGTAGGCGCGGCGGGTATGATCGATCTGAGAACCACTCCGTTGTTAACTGTGGAAGAAATCGATCAGGCTCTTGAGCTGCCTACGAAGTACCGCGCTCCGGGCACCGAAAAATAGACAGTCCGACTTTAAGAGTTGTTTGTGGGCATCGCGATCCCGAGAAGGGAGCGATGCCCTTTTTGTTTGGCGATACGATGCGTCGATTGTTGGCTCGACGTTGGTGCTGCTGACGGACTAAGGCTGATGCTAATTCCAGGAGACGGTTTCCCCGCCCTGAAGGATGAGGGTCAAGATCGCGTTGCGGGCTGGATCAAACGTGATGGCGGTGGGCTGGCCGTGCCAGAGTTTTGTGATTTTGAGCTTGGGCAGAAGGGTTTCGGGCCTGATTTGTCCAGCCTGTTGGAGATGTTGGCTTTTGAGGCAGTAATTGTGAAACCTAAATTCTGCATAGCAAAGACCTGGCTCGCCGTTTTTTGAGGTCCTTTTGTTGGGGCCGGTCCAGATGGCTGGATCTCTCCAGCGTCTTCCGGTTCCCCTGTAGACTGTCGCCCATGTCCTTAGAGCAGGACGCCCGCCGTGACGTGGCTGATCGGGTGGCTCTGCTGGCCGCCCAACTCACGCGCCAAATGCTT
>JBKJSR010000366.1:0-2804 GCA_046594355.1 Bryobacter sp. | reverse complement strand
GGACCAGGCGTAGACGAATCCGGACCAGTAACCGGGATAGGGCGAGTTGTTATTGAGGCTGAAGAAGGGGTCGATTCGGATGGTCGGCAGCTTGCCGGGGAACTCCTTGCCGTTGGGGAAGATGAAGGGGTAGTTGATGCCGTAGGTGGAGCGTTCGCAGGCGGCGCCGCAGGCGGGGTTGTAGGCGATGTCGCCCTTGCCGTCGGAGTTTACCGAGAAGTTGAATTCATTGAGGAACGTGGGCGTGAAAGTGCTGGTGAGGCTGAAGGCGGCGGTGCGGTTGGGGCGCGACCAGAGGGCCTGGAAGCGTCCGAGCGAACCGTCCGCGAAAGGTTCATTGAAAGTCCAGGGGTTGTGGGTTCCACGGAAGCTGATGCGGTGGGCGGAGGAGAGGACGTAATCGACCTTGACGGTGTTTTTCAGCATGTTCGACGCGCGCGAGCCGCCGCCGATGAAGTTGGCGCCGGCTTGGTCGAAGCCGGGCGAGGGCTCGGGGTAGGCGCGGAGGAGGGCGCGGCCGTTGGGGCTCAGGCGGGTGGGCGGAATGATGTTGCCGGGATAGGGGGCCCGGGTATTGGGGTCGTTCACGGTGCGGGTGCGGTTAAAGAAGATGTTGGTGGGGCTTAGTAGTTCGCTGAAGTTGCCATCGCGCATGGCCAGGGAGGGGACGAGGGCTGTGGGGTTCTGCTCTTCGCGGCGTCGCGTCCATTCCTGCGCCCAGAGAAAGAAGAGCTTGCTTTTGTCGCGGTTGAATTTGCCGGGGATGAAGACGGGGCCGTTGATGTCGTAGCCGAACTGGTTGAAGCGGAACGGGGCCGGGCCGCCGGATTGCTGGATGTTGGGGCTCTGATTGCGGACCCAACTGTTGGCGTCGAGGGCGTTATTGCGGAAGTTTTCCACCAGATTGCCGTGGAACTGCTGGCCGCCGCTCTTGGTGACGAATCGAATCTGGCCGGCGGAGGACCGGCCGTATTCGGCGCTATAGTTGGCTGTCAGAATCTGCACTTCTTCGATCGTGTCGACGTCCAGGGAGCCGAGCATGGAACCGGAGGAGCGGGTGCGGGTGGCGATGGCGCCATCGACCATGACGACGTACTCGTCGGCGCGGCCGCCGTTGATGCTGAAGTTGCCGTTGGTCACGCTATCGGGTTCAAACGCCCCTATGGAGCCGCCGCGAACGCCGGGCTTGAGCAGCGCGAGAAAGATGGGATTGCGGCCGTTCAGCGTTAGATCGGCCACCTGACGAGCGTTAATGGTCCGGCCAACAACCGCCGATTCGGCCTGAACAAGACTAACGGTGGCTTTCACTTCGACAGTCTCCGAAACCGAGCCGACGGTGAGCTGTAGATCGACGCTCATGCGCGTGGCGGAGCTGAGCGCGATGCCGGTCTGCAGATACTTCTTGAACCCGCTGGCTTCGGCACTGAGGCTATAGGTTCCCACCAGCAGGTTGGGGAACACATAGTAGCCGCCGGAGTTGGTTTTCACCTGTCTTCCTTCGCCGGTGTTCTCATTGCGCACGGTGACGGTGGCGCCGGAGATCACCGATTCGGAGGGATCGCGAACGAATCCGGCGATCTGGCCGGCGTCGAACTGGGCGGCCAGAGAGCTGGCCAGGAGCGGCAGGAGTGCATATACGGAAAGTAATCGTCGCATCGGAATTCATCCTTCGGACGGGTTTTTATTGGTACAACCAAAGTCGAGCTTTGGGGAGATCTTATAGCAAATAGTCGAGACTTGCAAGCAGAGGTTTTTCGTTTGACTTGTGGAGCGAGGGGGAGTAGCATAATCCTGCAGATGGCATCAGGGTGATGCCTGCCTGAGTAGTTACCTGAAGGAGAAACAGCCATGAAAGATCCCATCGCGACGATAGTCCTCCTGCTCTTGGCCGCCCTGCCCCTGCTAGCGCAGCGCTCGACCGGTTCCGTGGCTGGCACCGTTACCGACTCAACCGGCAGCACGGTTCCGGGCGCCAGGATCGTTGTTATCAATCTTGCCACCGGAATCGAGCGCACGGTCAGTTCGAATGATGCGGGCTTTTATTCCGCCACGGCCATCCCCGCCGGCCGTTATTCCATTACAGTCACCAAGGAAGGATTTTCGACCTACGGCATTCCGGAAGTGACCCTTCAGGTGGATCAAAGCGCCACGGCCAACATCCAACTTCAGCTGGGAGCGGTCAGCGAGACGGTGAGCGTAGTCGGTGCCATCGCGCAAGTCGACACCCGCACGGCAACGCTGAACACTGTGATCACCAAAGAGATGATAACGGATCTTCCGCTAAACGGCCGCAACGTGTTGCAGTTACTTCGGGTCACGCCAGGCACGCTCTCCACGTCCGGCACGTTTAACCAGGCGGCGACGCGCCCGGAGGCCGGCAGCGAACTGATCTCCGCCAGCGGCGGACGCGGCAACTCCACCACGTTCGTCATGGACGGCGGCGTTCACGAAGATCCCTACACGGAAGTGGCGAATGTTCTGCCGAATCCGGATGCCGTGCAGGAATTCAGCTTTCAGACCAATAACTACGGTGCCAAGTTCGCTGGGCGCGGGGGCGGAGTGGTCAATATCGTGACCCGGTCGGGCACCAATGCACTCCACGGCGTGATGTTCGGGTATCTCCGCAATTCAAAGCTGAATGCGCGCAACTTTTTCGCGCCCGCGCGTGAGGAACTCAAGCGCAACCAGTATGGGTTCGCGGCGGGAGGTCCGATCGTGCGCAACCGGACTTTCATTTTCGGGTCCTGGCAGGGGACGCAGGTCCGGGCCCTGCCTTCCACACTGACGGCTCAAGTGCCGACGGC
>JBKJSR010000093.1:0-3679 GCA_046594355.1 Bryobacter sp. | reverse complement strand
GGCCGCGTTCCGCAACAGCTCTGGTACGACATGAACACCATCATCGTCGGCGTGGCCCAGGCGCGCAATATCGAGTTTGAGGCCAAGTATATCGGCGACTGGATGCTGCACTGCCACTTGCCTCACCACATGATGAATCAGATGGCCTCGATGGTCGGTCCGGTCATGCACGGTGGAAGCGGTTTGCACACGGGCGGCAGCATGACGGACGGCATGGGAATGCTGCGCAAAGGCGACGCGCTTTCCGAGGAATTTGGGCCGACTCTCGGCCGTGGCCTCGGCATGAGCGCCGATCGGGACCGGGCCACATCGCATCTGGTGTCCGCCGGCGCAACGGAAATTGGCGCGCAGCCTCCAAAGCCTGGGGACGCGCCTCAAGGCCATGAAGGCCATGTAATGCCAAAGCCCGGAGACCCGATGCAAATGTATCCAGTCGACGACCCGGAGAAAAAAAAGGTGCCCGGCTACCCGCAGGACATGTGGATGGTGATGGACCATATAATCCCTCCAAAACCGGAAAATCACGGTCTGCGCAAAGGCTGGACGGGTTCCATGATGGGCATGATGACGCTGGTTCGTGTAGTGAAACCGGAGATCTACGACCAGATCATGGAACTGAAGAAAACCGAAGCTGCCAAGCCGAAAGACAAGAAAGTTCCCACAGGAGCAGCGCCACATGAACACGGGAAATAAAGGCCGCATGAGAACCCTACTGCTGGCCGTATTCGTCACAATTCCAGCGGCGGCCCAACAACAGGTGAAGCCGCCGGAACACGTCCACGGCGTCGTGGCAGCACCGGCCAGGTCAGGCCCGCAAGCAGCGGTCTATAGTTGCCCAATGCACCCCGAACAGCGCTCTGGCGTTCCGGGTAAGTGCCCAAAGTGTGCAATGACTCTGGAATTGCTAAAGCCAATGGGTGCGGGAGAATCGGCGGGCATTCCTGGCTTCAATGCTCTTTCCGGCAGCGCACGTCTTGGTCTCGAAGACCTGGAGCGAATGGCACTTGCCGCCAACCCCACAATCGGACAGGCCAAAGCGCTTGTCGATGCAGCGGCCGGCCGCGCGCAACAGGCGGGTATGTGGCCCAACCCCAGTTTTGGAGCGAATGGCGAACATGTCTCCAAAGTAACGGGTGGCGGAGCCATTGGCGGCTTCGTCGAACAGCGTTTCATCACCGCCGGAAAATTGGGCTTGAACCGCAAAGTCGCCCAACAGGAACAGGCCGTCTACGTCGAAAGTCAGAACGCACAAAAGCAGAGGCTGCTCAATTCCGTACGGACCCTTTATTATCAGGCTCTCGGCGATCAGTTGCTGATTCAAGTCCGCAGCGATCTTGCAAACTTGGCTAGCCGGGCGGTCGCGGTCTCAAAAGAGATGGCGAATGTCGGGCAGGCAGACCGTCCCGATCTGCTGGCTGCGGAAACAGAAGCCGAACAGATTGAACTGCAACTGATCGGTGCCCAAAACGCAAGGGATCGAACATGGCGGCAGCTTGCCGCAGTGGTCAACAATCCCTCGCTCAGGCCAGTCGTTCTGGAAGGCAATTTGGAAGACTTCCCCAAGCTCGAAGCGGACACCGCGCTCGAGCTCATCTATCGCGATAGCCCGGAATTGCGGGCTGCGGAAGTGGCAGTGAAGCAGTCGGAGTTTTCAATCACCCGTGCCGAGCGTGAAAAAATTCCCGACATTTTCATTCGCGGCGGTTTGCGAAACAATCGGGAGTTTGGCGAAGTTGGGCCAAACGGCCCCACGCAACGCCGGGGCCTCGAAGGCATCTTCGATGTCAGCGTGCAGATCCCAATCTTCAACCGGAATCAGGGCGGAGTAAAAGCGGCGAAAGCCGAAGCGGAACACGCCCGCTATGAAGTGCAGCGTATGAAGCTTGCACTCAAGGCGCGTCTCGCGGCGGAGTACAAAGACTACCGCGACTCCTCCATCGCAGTGGAGCGTTACCGGACACGCATTCTTCCTAAAGCCCGTCAAGCCTACGACTTGTATCTCGCGAACTTTCGCCAGATGGCAGGTGCTTATCCGCAAGCGCTGATCGCGCAGCGAAACCTCTTTCAATTCCAGGACAGCTATGTAGCGGCCTTGGTAAACACTTGGCAGCGAGCCGTAGAAATTCAAGGGCTGCTGTTGAGCGGCGGTGCCGATCTTGGTATCTCCAAACCCATGGGCGGCGCTCAAGCGGCTGGCGGTGGGGAGCAATAGAGGAATGAAAGCGAAACCATAAGGGAGTTCCAATACTCCACAAGAAAGATAAAACAATGAAAACCATGATTTCTATTTTGATTGCAGCGGCCGCGTTGGCCGTGGCCCAGCACGATCACGGCAGCAACGCAAAAACGATCACGATGACCAGCCTGGTCGTCGATACCGGCTGCTATATGTCCCACAACAGCAAGGGCGAGAAACACGAGAGCTGCGCCACTGCCTGCGCCAAAGCCGGCGTTCCGCTGGCGCTGCTCGACGAAGCCAGTGGAACCTTATACATTCCAGTCGCTTCCGACCACAAGAATCAGAACGCCAAACTGATGCCGTTCATCGAGAAGAAGGTGACGGTGACAGGTACCTTGATCGAGAAAGGCGGAGTGAAAGGATTCGTCATCAAGACTGTGGAGGCTGCCAAGTAGCGCCTTTTGAATTTGCCTGGCCTGCCGGACCGGCGAATCGAAGCACCGCACGGAGCCGTCCTTCATCCGCTTACTATTCACGATTCGAAACACCGGGTTTTTACCCGGAAATCTTAAGGAGAAATGTTATGGATAGAAACACTTTTAACCGTCGCGCCTTTACTGGCGCGGCTCTTGCCGGAGCAACTCTGATGCTGGCCCAGGAAGGCAGCGCCCAATCCACCGGAAAAATACTGAACAAAAAACAGTTGTCCGCTTTGGTATCGTCGGCCAAGACCGCCGCCGATCATCTTAAGCTCGCGGCGCACTATCACGCCGTTGCGGCAAAGCACGAAATGGAAGCCAAGGATCACACGGAGCTCGCCGCGAAGTACAAGGCGAACCCAACCGTGAACGATCAAAAACGTCCGAACGCACCGGACACGGCGTCGCATTGCCTTACCTACGCTGCGCATTGCCGCGACTTGGCCAAGGACATGCATAAGATGGCTGAAATGCACGAAGAGATGGCCAAAAACGTAAAGTAGCATTGGGCGGGATGCCGCGAAGAGCTGTTGAATTCTTCCGGCATCCCAATCATCCTCTCGCCAAGCGCCCGCTTTCTTTAACAGTCGCATCCCCAGCGCAAACAAGGTTCCGTTTTCCACCCTGCCAGCTTGACCCCGTCAATTGGACATCTCTTCTTGGCACGAATCGAAGCACTGCCCGGGGCGGCGGCTATACGCTTCAACGGGGCTAAACCGGAGCCCCCAACTACAGGCTTCCGCTTCACGATCGCCAAAGTCGAACGACTAAATCAGATGGCCCATCTTCTCGCGCTTCACATCGAGATAATCTTGCGAGTGAACACTACCTAAAGCAATGCTCGGCACTCTCTCGACAATCTGGATTCCCGCCTTTTCGAGTGCGGCAATCTTTTCGGGATTGTTCGACATCAGCCGTACCGACTTGATCCCAAAATAGCGGCAGATCGCGGCTGGCAGACGATAGTCCCTAAGATCGACTCCAAGCCCCAAAGCTTCATTCGCTTCTACCGTGTCCGCCC
>JBKJSR010000066.1:0-12470 GCA_046594355.1 Bryobacter sp. | reverse complement strand
CACAGAAGCAGGCGTCCCTAGTACGAACTGCACTGTCGCTTCGCGTCCAATTCTCTCCACCGCATCTACGATTGCCGGCAAGTGGCGTCTAATCTCACCGCGCCTGCTTCCAGGCATCAAAGCAACGAGCTTACGAGCCGGGTCGAGGCCGACTTTGGCAAAAAACTCTTCCCGCGTCAGCTTGGGCGCAATGTGCCGGGCCATGGGATGACCGATGTAATGCGCCGCTACGCCACGCTCACGAAACCAGGCTTCTTCAAAAGGAAAAATGCAGAGCAGCTCCCGCAAATTGCGCCGCATCTGTTTCACCCTGCCTTGTCGCCAAGCCCAAGCCTGCGGTGCCACCAGATAGATCACGGGAATGCCCATCTCATGCAATCGCCGTGCGACCCGCAGATGAAAATCGGGCGAATCGGTCAGGATGGCGAGCTCGGGCTTCTCTTCGCGAGCTGCCGCAAGCAGTTTCCGGTATTCCCCATAAATACCGGGCAGATGCTTCACTACCTCTACCAGGCCCACTACGCCCAGCTTTTCGGCATCCATCGCCGGCCGCACTCCCAAGGCGAGCATCCGCGGCTGCGCACAGCCGAAGAAATCAAGATCTCCCCGCCGTCTTCGCAGTGCTTCGATCAGGCCGCTGGCATAGAAATCGCCACTTGCCTCACCCGCTGAGATCAGGATTTTCCGCGCCACTGCTACCCAGCGTATCGCGCTATCATCCTTAGTGTTGATGACTGAACGGTTGACGGTGAAGGCATTCGCGGAGCGATTCCGCAAAGAGATGGTCCCTCTTTCGGGAAAGATCAGTTTTTATTTCGCGGGTCTGCGTCTGAACGCGGCGGACGAAAAAGAGATGGTTTACGATCCCGTCGGCAGTCTGCCGCCGATGGTGCGGGATCTCCTTCCTGAAATGTCCATCATGCTCGTCCCGCACCTTGAAGGCACGGGAGAGAACACTGTGGTCAGCGATCCGCCGAGTGACGCCCCCAAGGTCGAAGACGAAGACCGGGTCTGGCAAAGCGAAACCCAGCTCGATGGCAATGTGGTGCTTACCTTTGCGGTTCAGGGTTGTGACAGTGGCGAATACCATTACCGCCTATTCCGCACCATCGCTTCCAAAGTAGTCGAGCGCGCCGCTCCAAAATTCTGGGGCGACTTTGAAGAAATTCTTCGCGACGAATTGAAGCGTCACATACATGGCGAAGTGGACGAAGAGAGCTGGCGCGTAAAGGAAGAACTGCTCATCAAGGCAAAAATTCCCTGGCGCGATTCCAAGCCCTTCCGCGAGTATGCCCGCGTCGCTACCATCGACACGCTTACCCTCTATCTGCATGGCCTTTGCTGCGACATCGACGTCGAGCCCGGCCCCCGCCAGATTCGCAGCCGCGATCTGCGCAAACGCCTCAACTGGCTGCACGAAAAGATCGGCGCACCAGAAGGCTACGCACTTTTCCCCGAGCAAAAAAAACCGCAATAGCGGCTAGGGTTTGAGCCGCAACAGGCCTGGGATCGCGTCATGGCCTGCGCCCTGCGCCAGCTCCGCCGCCGTCTTGCCTGCTTTATTCTTGCGGGTTCTGTCGGCCCCTTTGCTCAGCAGCAAACTCACGATTTCCTCGCGTCCCCAACTGGCGGCGTAGTGCAATGGCGTCGCCTTCAGGTCACGATCCACCGCATTCACATCTGCGCCTCTACCAAGCAATAGCTGCGCCATCTCAATCTGTCCGCCCAGCGCCGCATCATGTAGCGGCGTTGCCCCGCTCGCATTCAACGCGTTTGCGCTCGCTCCCGCCGCCAGCAGCAATTCAGTAATATCGACGTGGCCTTTGAGACAGGCATCGTGAATCAGCGTGCTGCCGTTTGTGGTGGGTGCATCCGGGTCCATGCCCCGACTCAGCAGCAGCTTCACTACTTCGGTCTGGCCCTTCAGCACGGCGTCTTCCAGTTGCCTCGCCGCCCCTCGCGCATCCCCACCGGCGATCTTTGCGCCTTTCCCCATCAGGTAATCCACAACGAGCGTGTGCGGCTGCCGCAATGCTTCATCGAGCGGTGTCGATCCCGACTGGTCCTTGGCGTCGATATCGGCACCGGCGATCACCAGCAATTGCGCCGCCTCCAGATGCCCTCTCGCGCAGGCTTCGTGCAGCGGTGTGATGCGGCTGTCTCTGATGCGATGCCGCGGATTCGCCCCAGCCTTCAGCAGCAACTCCACAACGGCCGGGTAGCCCTTCCAGGCGGCTTCGTCCAGGGCAGTCGCCCCGCTGCCATCCTCGGCCTCTACCTCAACCTGGTTCGCAAGAAGAAACGCCACAATTTCGCTGTGGCCACGGCTTGCCGCCAGATGCAGTGCAGTTGATCCCAAGCGGTGACGGCGCTTCAAATCCGCGCCACGCGCAGCGATCAGTTTCACGACATCGAAATGGTTTGTCAGAATCGCATAGTGCAATGGTGTCGAACCGCTCTCGGCATGTGCCGCGTTGATATCCATATGCGGCGCATCCACTTCCGCGCCCCGGTCCAGAAGCAGTGTCGCGATCTCCAGGTTGCCCGCCCAGCAGGCATCGTGCAGAGGCGTGCCGCCAAGGGTATCGCGCTCACTTACAGAAGCCCCTGCATCGAGCAAGGCCTTCACCTTCCCGATGTCGCCCGCCCGCACCGCACCATGCAAACCCTGTTCACCATATAGGCCCAGGGCGCAAAGCAGCAGGATGGCGCAGCACTTCACAACCGCTAGCCTAGCGCTATTTCTTCTTGGTAGATGGCGCGCCTGGCTTACCTTCAGCCTGCAGTTTCGTAATCTCGGCAATCAACTGATCCCCCGATAGCACTTCCGGATACAAGCCCGGTGCGATCCACTGCCAGTCGTTCCGGATGTTGCCCTTCTGGTCGATCAAAAATACATGCGGAAAGTACATCGCCGGTTTCTGCGGCGTGGCCTTTGTGTAGCTGCTCGCCACCTGACCCGCATCAAACAGAATGGGGCTCGTCACTTTGAAGACATTGATGAACTTCTTCACGTTGTCGAAACTGTCCGGCGGCACCACAATACTCAACACCGCAACGCTATCGCCAAACTTCGGCTTGATGCGCGATTCAATGCTCTTCGTCAATATCTGGCACTTCTCGCAACTGGTCTGGATGAATTCGAGAATCAGCACTTTGCCCCGGTAATCGAGAATGTCGTGCTGTTTCATATTCACATCCGGCAGCGAAAAGCTGGGAGCGCGGCGGCCGCTATATTCATTCGCGCCCATCAAGGCAAAAGCGCTCAGTCCCAACAAAACAATCCTGTGCATCATATGATTCTCAGTCTCCTTCAACCAATTTCTTCAGGCTACTTCCATAAGGGGCCACAGCCACGCCCCGTTCGGTGATGATGCCCGTCACATAACGATTGGGCGTCACATCAAAAGCGGGGTTCATCGCCTTCGTACCTTCGGGGGCAACCTTGTGTCCAAACATCGCCGTCACTTCACTCGCCGCGCGTTCTTCAATCGGAATCTGCTCGCCGCCTGGTGTCTTCAAGTCCACCGTAGAGATGGGCGCCGCGACATAGAATGGAACGCCATTCTCTTTGGCAAGGACCGCAACCCCGTAAGTGCCGATCTTGTTCGCGACATCGCCGTTGGCGGCGATGCGATCCGCACCCACCACCACGCAGCCAATCCTGCCGCTACGCAGAAAATGCCCTGCCATGTTGTCCGTAATTAACGTCGTATCGATGCCGTCCTTTTGCAGCTCCCATACCGTCAGACGGCTGCCCTGCAAAAAAGGTCTCGTTTCATCCGCAAAGACATCGATCTTCTTTCCCGATTCAATCGCCGCCCGAATCACACCCAGCGCCGTCCCGTAGCCGGCCGTCGCGAGCGCGCCCGCATTGCAGTGTGTCAATACGGTCTTGCCGTCGGGCACCAGCGGCGCGCCATGAGCACCGATGCGCTTGTTGATTGCGATGTCTTCTGCGTGTACCAACTGCGCCTCGGCCACCAGCTTTTCTCTCACCACACTCAGCGGCTCACCACTCAGGCTCTCCCGCAGCTTCTTCATCCGCTCGATGCCCCAAAACAGGTTCACTGCCGTTGGTCTCGTAGCGGCCAGCGTCTGGCAGATCTCTTCAAACTCGGCTTCAAAGCCGGCATCGCCCGCCTGCTGTGCGCCAAGCGCAACACCCATCGCCGCGGCAACCCCAATCGCCGGTGCACCGCGAATGATCATGGTCTGGATCGCATTGGCGACTTCTTTGTAGTTGCGGCAAAGGACAAATTCTTCCACATGCGGCAGGCGGGTCTGGTCGATCATCTCCACACCCTTCGCGGTCCAACGTAAGGTCTCAATCATGTTCGGCTCCGTGCGTCTCCCTGTAAAATCATTCCCGCCATAAAGGTCAAATTGTAGGCTGCGTGGGTGAGTGAGGATGCGGCGGTCGATCCTGTCCTGTGCCGCACAAAGCCAAAGGTGATGCTCGCCAGTGTGAGGATTAAAAGCAGCTTCCAGTTCCAGTTATACTGCGGCCCATGCAGCAGCGAAAAGGGCAGCGCGGTTGCCACCAGTCCACTCACAAGCCCCAGGCTGCGCACGAATAAAGGCTGCGCAAAGCCGCGAAAGATGAGTTCTTCAAACACCGGCCCCACAGTTGTCGCTGCAATGCCGATCGCTATCATGCTCCATCGATCCTTGATCAGCGCATCGATCGCCATGGTCTCGCGCGTGGTGTTGAGGCCAACCGCGATGAGCGCCATTCCCAGAGCAAGCGCCGGTCCGAGCAGCGCTGTGGCTGCCATGCCCCGCCACGGTACTCTCCATGACATGGCCGTCCAGAAATCAAGGCCGTAGCGCACGCGCAAAAGAAAGCGCAGGCTCCCGGCGACACCCAGATAGATCAGCATCTGCGACACGGCCGTTACGACGCCCTTCTGAGGTACGACATAAGACAAGAGCTTGGCCGCAACTGCGGCGATCAGAAGCGACGGCAGCACCGCCCCCAGCATGATGCCGAGGTCTTCGTAGCTCCAAACCGGTTCCGGGTCGCGTTCCATCATCTGTTATCGCCTTCGATCAACAATGCCGCCAGCAGTGGCACCATGATTTCATGATGCCCGGTGAGGGAATATCCTTTGCCGCCCGCTTTGGCGTGGGGCCTCTCGACGACGTTCATCTTCGGCCGATAGTGCTGCAAAAAGTCGAGGTTCACCGTTGTGAAATTCTCCAGCTTCACTCCGAGGTTGCGAACACTGCTCACTACCTTCAAAAACACTTCCGGCAATACCACCGCGCTCCCGCAGTTCACATACACGCCACCGTTGCTCATCTCACTCACAACACCACACAGCAAGCGAAAATCCCGAAGCGTTCCCGCCCCCAAAGCCGCGCCATCGGCGGCGGGGTGAGTATGCGGCGTGTCTGTTCCCATGGCGAGGTGTACGGTCACGGGGATGCTTTGCTTCCAGGCTGTATAAAGAACGCTCTGCTCGCGCATCCCAGCCTGGCCCACCTGCGCAAGCTTGGCACCGTATGCTTCTCCAAGTCCAATCCTCTGCTCCGCCGCTTCGAGTGCCGCCTCGTTCATCCAGCGGCCGGTTTCTTCGGCACTGCCAAAGCTGCCGTCCGGCAACACAGCCTCCACGTCTTCGCTCGTGGCTCCGCAGATGCCGATCTCAAAATCGTGAATCGAAGTCGAACCGTTCATCACATATGCCGTGATGAAGCCGCGCTGCACGAGGTCGATCAGCACTGGTGCAAGTCCACACTTGATCACGTGCCCGCCCATACCCCAGATCACCGGCTTGCCCTGTGCCCGCGCATTGGCAATCGCCGCAACCACGCTGCGCAGGTGATCCGCCGCCAGCAGCTTCGGCATCTTGTCGAGCAGGCTGGCCAGGCTGCCGCCCTTCTCATGCACACCCGCAAAATGTTCGACCTGCACCTTGCCGCCGCGATCGAAGACGCTCACCGTCGTCAGCCTGGTTAAATCCATCGGCTGCTGTCTGTACTTGCCGCTCAAGCTTTGCCGCCCTTCTTGAGCAGCTTTGCCAGCGCTTGCCCGGTATAACTCTTCTTGTTCGCCGCGATGTCTTCGGGCGTACCGCTGGCCATCAGTTTGCCGCCGCCCTCGCCACCCTCCGGCCCCAGATCCAGAACCCAATCCGCACACTTGATCACATCCAGATTATGCTCGATCACGAGCACCGTGTTGCCAAGATCCACCAGCTTCTGCAACACTTCGAGCAGCCGGCGCACGTCTTCAAAATGCAGCCCTGTCGTTGGTTCGTCGAGTATGTAGACCGTTCTGCCGGTTTGACGCTTGCTCAGTTCCTTTGCGAGCTTGATGCGCTGCGCTTCGCCGCCGCTGAGCGTAGTAGAGCTCTGGCCGAGATGCAGATAGCCAAGCCCCACATCCACCAGCGTGTCCAGCTTCACCGAGATATTCGGGATATTCGCGAGCAGCACCGCCGCGTCTTCAATCGTTGTATCGAGCAGCTCGGCGATGCTCTTGCCCTTGAATTTCACCTGCAGCGTTTCGTAGTTGTAGCGCTTGCCCCGGCACACGTCGCACATCACAAAAACGTCCGGCAGAAAGTTCATTTCAATACGCTTCATGCCATCGCCCTGACAGGCCTCGCAGCGGCCCCCCTTGACGTTGAAGCTGAAGCGGCCGCTCTTGTAGCCCCGCTCGCGGCTCTCCGGCAGCATCGCGTAAAGCTCCCGTATGGGTCCAAAAACCTGGGTGTAAGTCGCGGGATTCGATCGCGGCGTACGGCCGATCGCGGCCTGGTCGATCTCGACTACTTTATCGATTTCACCAAGTCCCATCAGCCTCTGGTGCTTGCCCGGATCGGCCTTCGACCCATAGACATGCTTGGCAAGCGCGCGGTACAGGATGTCGTTTACGAGCGTCGACTTGCCGCTGCCCGATACGCCAGTCACCGCCACCAGCATCCCCAGCGGAAAGTCGGCATCAACGTTCTTGAGGTTGTGTTCCGTTGCGTTTTCGATCCGCAACTTCTTACCGCTGCCAAGTCGGCGCACCGTCGGCGTCGCGATTTCCCGCTTGCCGCTCAGGTACTCTCCGGTCAGACTGCCCTTGGTCTTTGCGATTTCTTTCGCCGTACCCGAGGCGACTACTTCACCGCCCAGACGCCCGGCACCCGGTCCAAGATCGATCACATAATCCGCGCGCTCGATCGTGTCCTGGTCGTGCTCGACAACGAGTACCGTGTTGCCCATGTCGCGCAACTTTTCGAGAGTTTCGAGCAGCCGGTTGTTATCCCGTGGATGCAGACCGATCGACGGCTCATCGAGCACATAGAGCACACCGCGCAGCTTGCTGCCAATCTGCGTCGCCAGGCGTATCCGCTGTGCCTCGCCGCCGCTCAAGGTCTGCGCACTGCGCTCGAGGCTTAGATAGTCGAGGCCAACCGCTTCGAGAAACTCAAGACGCGCGCGGATCTCATGCAGTACATTGCCCGCAATCTCATCCTCGCGTTTCAGCAGCTTCCAACTGTTCGCGGTCTCAAGCCCCCGCTTGATACTCATAGCGGTGAAATCCGTTACCGTCACACCCTTCACCTTCACGGCCAGGCTCGCCGGCTGCAAGCGCTTGCCATGGCACGACGGGCAATCCTGCGCGGTCATGAAGTCGCTCAGATATTCGCGATAGGTGTCCGTCGCGCTCTCGAGGTTGTCCGTGAGCAGCTTCAGAATTCCGGGATAAGCGCCCTTGCCATTCATCAGGATTTCCTGGTGGGCCGGGCTCAGTTGGTTCCACGGTTTGGCCAGATCGATCGTGTTCTTCCAGGCGCCATCGGTCACGCGCTGGCCGACATAGTTCGAGGCGGCACCCGGCCCGAGGCCTCCGTCGAACAAAGGCCGCGTCTCATCGATAATCACTTTCTCCGGTGCAAAGCTCCACATGCTGCCCAAGCCATTGCATTCCGGACAGGCACCATAAGGGCTGTTAAAGCTGAAGCTGCGCGGCTCAAGCACCGCGACGCTGGTGCCGCAATCCGGGCAGGCCATCTTCTGCGAATAGAGTCGCTCTTCGGCCTCGATGTTTGTATCGCCAACGATGCTCACCAGCACCAGGCCCTCGGCCAGCTTGGTCGCCGTCTCGATCGAGGCCTCAAGGCGCTTGCTGATGTCGGGCTTCAGCACCAGCCGGTCCACCACCACTTCAATCGTGTGGTTCTTGCGCTTGTCGAGCACAATCTCGTCTTCCAGATTGCGCATCACGCCATCCACGCGCGCCTTTACAAAGCCCTGCCGGGCAAACTTCTCCAGCTCTTTCTTGTACTCGCCCTTACGGCCTCGAACGATCGGCGCGAAGATCATCACGCGCGTATTCTCGGGGATCTCGGCAATGCGTTCGAGGATCTGCGAAGTCGTTTGCCTGCTGATCTCGGTGCCGCAATTCGGACAGTGCGAAACGCCAATCGACGAATAGAGCAGACGCACATAATCGTAGATTTCCGTTATCGTACCCACGGTCGAGCGCGGGCTGCGGCTGGTGGTTTTTTGTTCGATGGAAATCGCCGGGCTCAGGCCTTCAATCGAATCCACTTCGGGACGCTCCATCTGGTCGAGAAACTGCCTCGCGTAAGGCGACAGCGTTTCGACATAGCGGCGCTGCCCTTCGGCGTAAATCGTGTCGAAGGCCAGCGAAGACTTGCCGCTCCCGCTCAAGCCTGTGATCACCGTCAGCGTATTGCGCGGAATCTCGACATTGATGTTCTTCAGGTTGTGCTGCCGCGCTCCGTGTACGCTAATTCGATTGAGCATAGTAGTTCGGCCTCACTTTCTGGATGATTTGCTTCACCGGACGCTCCAGCATTTCAAATACCGGCTGCGGATAAATTCCCAGCCCAATGGCCGCAATCAGCAGCGGCGACACCACTGCCCACTCGCGCAAGCTGAGGTCGGGCAACTTCAGGTTCTTCGCCGCCGTCTCGCCCAGGGTGACCCGTTGGTAACACCACAACAGATACGCCACCGTCAACACCACACCAAGCCCGGCCCAAAGCGCCCAATAAACACTCATCTCATAAGCTCCCGCAAGTATCCGCAACTCGCCCACAAATCCATTCAGCGGCGGCAATCCCATCGAACTCACCGCCGCCAGCAAAAATACGATCGAGAAGGCCGGCATCGGTCCAAACAGGCCGCCATACTCCGCAATCTCACGAGTCTTGCGGCGCTCGTACATCAGGCCCACCAGCAAAAACAGCAATCCCGTCGAGATGCCGTGATTCACCTGCTGCAGCATGCTACCCGAGATCCCGGCAGGATTCAGCGAGAAAATTCCCAACATGCAAAAGCCCATGTGGCTCACACTCGAATACGCGATCAGGCGCTTCCAGTCCTTCTGCTTCAGACACACCAGCGCGCCATAAACGATGGCTACCAGCGCCAGCACGCTCATCCACCACAACACGCCGGCCTGCTTCACCGTCTCTGGCACGCCCGGCAACACCAGACGCAAAAATCCATAAGTCCCCATCTTCAACATGATGCTGGCCAGATATACGCTACCGGCCGTCGGAGCTTCCGTATGGGCATCCGGCAGCCAGGTGTGAAAGGGTGCCATCGGCACCTTCACCGCAAACCCGGCGAACATCAGCCAGAAGATCCACAATCCCAAATCGCCCGTCGCTTGTGTGGCCCAAAGCGCCGGCATGCTGAAGCTGAAAAATCCCGTCTGCCGCCAATGCTCGAAGTAGAGCAGCAGCAGGCCGATGAGCAGTAACATGCTGCCGGTCACTGTATAAACCAGAAACTTCATCGCCGCCGCATTCCGTTTTTCTCCACCCCAGATCGCGATCAGAAAGAACATCGGAATCAGCGACGTTTCAAAAAACACAAAGAAGAGCAACGCATCCACTGCCAAGAACACACCAGTCACGCAGGTTTGCAAAATCAAAAGCGCAATATAAAATTGCTTGAGCCGGATGTTGATTTCGTTCCAGCTCGCGAGGCAGGCAAGAAACCCGATCCCCGCCGTCATCACGACGAGCAGCATCGAATAGCCGTCCACTCCTAAAAAGAATTCCGCCCCGATCGATGGAATCCAGGGTAGCCGCTGTACGAATTGCAGGTCTTGGCTGGCGTTGAAGTTAGCCAGCAGACTGATCGTCCAAACCGCACTCAAACCCATCACCAGATTGGCCCAAAACTTGATCAGCAATGGCTTCTCGGCTGGCAACAGGCTGAGAATCAGCCCGCCCATCAGAGGGAAGAAAAGGATCAGGGTCAAATTATCGGACATGAAAACAAAAGGAGGGCGGCCCGAGCTTCAGGCCGCCCTCCTTTCATTTTAGCTGGTGCAAGACCAACTACTGGTAGTTAACTGTTTTCAGCGCGAGCGAGGTCGATACAATCACTCCGGTATCGAGGCCAGGCGCGGTAAATTCGCGAGGTGAGCTGACACCACCCACGCCAAGAGCGCCACTAAAGGTCCCAAGCTCGCCGCCGACCGGGCTGGGCGGCAAAGCGAGGAGTATCGCCGCCGGAACATTAAAAGTTCCTACGCTGGTGCGTTCAAGGCAGGAGAAGAATCCCGTGACGGAGTTTTCACTTAGGTCGCTGGCAGAAAATCCGAAGATTTGAACCCAACCATTCGGGTCGCCGCCTGTCCAGTTCACTGTCACGCCCTGGCTGCGATTGACCGTGCTAATTGCCGCCTTATTCGACCAGACCACCGGCTGCAATTGGGTGAAGCTCGCGTTGAAGCGGCCAACATCCGCGCCACCGTTGCCGTTGTTGAAGGTGTAATTACCCGGAACGAGATAGCCTTCTGGATCTCCGGTACTCGGAACCCCCGGAAAGGAGAATCCACCGCTAGCTAGCGTTTCGTAATAAGAGCCGGAAAGCATATCTTCCTTCTTGAGGATCTTCGTGCCTTTAGGTCCAGTCACGTTGATCCCCGTTCCGGCATCCAATCCGCGGGGCCTTTTGAGATCGACCGGCGTCGGCTGAGCGGTCGTGCCAGTGTATACGAAGCAGGTGCCAATGCTCGAAAGGCCGCCTATTCCCAAATTCGCGCCGCTGTTGATGCTCGCGGCTGTATACTCGATAAAATCCGCCGCTCCCGTATCGGTCTTGAGCGATTGCGTAGGGAAAGGTGGAATCGAAATCTCTATATCCAACCGAACTAAAGCAATGGACCCCAGCTTTAGAGTGCCGCCATTCAAGATTCGATCCAGTTGCGCGCTCGAAAGTCCTAGCGGATCCTGACAGGTGCCGCCACTCGGGGCCACCGCGATCGTCGTGTAGTTGCTTACAATATTGCCGGTCTTGATGCCCACCGGAATCGAGCAGCCTTCCACTCCACCCGGTACTACAAAGTTGATCTGATCCAACCCGGCAAAGCCCGGAGCGCGGCCCGCATAGGCGACACTCGCCCGGCGTCCGCCCACATAAAGCTCCACACTGGCCTGGTTGATCGCCAGCGCCGGTGCCGCTCCGTTGTCCGCAGTACCCGCAGGCAGCGGGCCAAGGCCAGTGCCGTACAAGATGAGTGTCTGGCCGGGTCTCGCCGCCTTCAGCGCAGTATTCACAGGCTGTGAAGTCGCCGATTCGAAGTTCGTAATGATGCCCGGCCCGCTGCCGCCCTGATTCAAACTGAATGTTCCAAACGAGCTGGTCACAACTCTAAAATTCCTTGCAGCGCTGGCCTGCCCGTTGAAGGTCACGATCATAGTCGCGTTGCCCACCGGGGTCGGCGAAGGCAGAATTGCCGCAAGCTGGCCCGCAAGCGTATAAATCAGCGGACAATCCAGCGTTTGTCCGCCACTGGTGACCTTCACATTGGTGCCAGCCAGCGTACTGGGCAAAGGAAAACCCGCCAGCGCGATTGCCGCCGGTCCCATCCTCGCCCCAAACACTACGAAGATCGATCCCTGCGCAATCGCCCCACTGGGCAATTTCGCGCTTGCATAGCTCGCTGCGTTCACGATTCCACCGTCATTTACAAGGGGTTGAGCGAAAAGCGATCCGCACGCCGCCGTCGCTAAGAATACTGCGTAAAGTGAATAGCTACTCATAGGTTTCATCATACTCGCGCCGTCCACAGGTATCAATGACTATCACTTACATAGGGCCTCAAATAATGTGCCCGCTCATACACAGGCGAAAACCCGCACCGTTCATAGTTACGCTGCGATCCGCTGGCCCGCAGGACCTCACTATGCACCCACTCACACCCCGCCTCGTGCGCCCGCCGCATCCTTCCCCGTATCAATTTCTGCTGCAATCCCCGCCCTCGAAACTGCTCCAGGGTTGCGTCCCCCGCCATCAATCCCTGCCCACAAAGAAAAGTCAACGCACCCCCCGTCACCAGATCACCGTCTTCCCAAATCCCCAGATTCAGACTATCCGGAGCATGAAACATCGCTCGGCCCAACTCCATCCCCTGCTCGTTCACATTTCCAAAAAATGACAAACACATCAAGCGCGCCCACTCCTCCACCTCCCGGCACTCT
>JBKJSR010000170.1:0-3516 GCA_046594355.1 Bryobacter sp. | reverse complement strand
GACTCGGCAATGGGAGCTGTCCTGCACCATTCGTGCGGCCGATCGCTTTGCCGTTGAGGCTGATCTGGATGCCGGGGATGGGTTTGCCGCGGAAGTTGAGCTGCACCAACTGCGGATAGCGGAGGATGAATTCAATGGGCAGGTTCAGCTCGACGGGGGCGATGGGTTCGGGCGGGCCGACGGTGATCATGGTTTTGGCGTAATCGGAACTGAGCGCCTTCGCTGGTTGACTGGTGAGCTTGTACTTACGCCTGTAATCCTGAACCATCATACTGCCGTCCCGCTCGATGAGTTGAT
This sequence comes from Bryobacter sp., assembly GCA_046594355.1. Lineage (GTDB taxonomy): Bacteria > Acidobacteriota > Terriglobia > Bryobacterales > Bryobacteraceae > Bryobacter. The sequence goes on along the minus strand of JBKJSR010000170.1, from coordinate 3,219 downwards.
TGAATGCCGCTGCCGTAAAGCTGAAAACGCGGGGCTTGGTAGCGGCGCTTACCCAGTAAGTACCTGTGGACGGAAGAGTGAGCGAAGGCGGATTCCAGTAACCGGAGGACTTGAGCGACTTCCAGCGCAAGTGCAAATAACCCGGCCCGGTGAGCGGAATGCCCACCGGGCCGGGGGCACTCAATTCATGTGTGCCGGGAAGCAAAAACAGAGTTACGAAAAAAGCGATCACTTATTCGATAGGGTAATGGATTCTGTGCCAGGCGCGCTGAGAACTTCAAAGGTGAGGCTAGCCCAGTTCGATTCCCAGTCGTGAGTCGGCTCGCTCACACGGTCCATAGCGACGGCGTGCAGGCGGATCTTGCCGGCGGAAGGGATGGCGATGTCGAGCTTGCCTTCACGGTTGGTGCGGCCCGCAATCTGGAGTATCGCTTTCTTCGTGGGGCCTGTACTAGTGGCGATTTCCATCTGGACGTCTGCGAGCGGCTTGCCCTTGTACAGCAGTTGGACGGGTAGGCGGGCACCGGGCTTTAGACCCGCAGGATCGGCGAGGGGTACGATTTCAATCTTGAGCCCCAGGGGCTTGGAGAAGGTGGCGTTGGGGTTGCCGGCCACGACGTAGGTCTTCGCGAACTTGGCGTACATTTCGCGGCTTTTGGAAGTGGCTTCGTTCTTCTCTTTGCGCAGGGCGAGTTGAGCGGTCAGGCCTTCTTCCTTGAGGTAGTCGTCGAACTTGGCCGGCTCCATTTCAAGGAAGCGCGCTTTGCTTTGAACGGCGAAGTATTGGCTGCCGTCCTGTGCGGTGACTGTCGCGTGAGTGGCCTTGTTGAGCATGCGCCAGGAAGATTCGGGCAGGGCGGGGAACGCAGTGAGACGAGCCGGGTCCACAGGCTGCTCGGACATGGGAAAGCTGTCTCCCGTATGCACCGACAGAAGTATTGTTTCGCCTTTGGCGGGGCGGAATTTCTGCGGCATCAGGTAAAGATCATGGCCGTAGAGACTACTTATGATCAGGAGTGGCAGTAGCTTTTGCATTGGCGATTTCGAGTCCTTTCAATCGTTCCACTTCCTTGCGGAGTTGGGCGGCGTCGGTTTTGAGATTCTGTTTGTCGAAGATGCGGGCGATGTCGCTGAGGGTAGCGGCGCGATCCGTGTACTGTGTAACTGGGGTAGCGCGAAACACCGTATTCAACAAGTCTAACGCGCCGGGAAGGTCGTTAAAGACTTCGCGCAACAGCCCGGCTTCGTGCAGGCCGCCGAGGTATTCGGGGCGGAGATCGAGCATCCACTGGGTGGCCTTTTCGGCCTGTTCGATTTTACCAAGGCGGCGGTAGGTCTGGGCAAGTGTATACCAGACGTCGATGTCGTCGGGAGCCCGCCTGGAGAGTGGTTCGGCAATCTTAAGTGCTGCTTCGAGCTTGCCGGCGCGGAGTTCAAGGTTGGCTTTGATTTTCAGAGTGTCGTAACCCTGAGCATCCTGGGCGCAAAGATTTGCGCCCAGGACGGAGACCATTAGAAGGAGTCTCATGGGTGGCTTCCCTTACTTAACCGGACCGCCACCGGGTTCGCCGGGATCGATGTGGCGGCGATTGCGGCCATCGGGGCAATCGGCGAGGTAAGGGAACTCGGTGCGGTAAGCGGCATCGTTGACGTTAACGCCATCGCCCAATTTGTTGTTCGGGAACTTGTTGAAACCCGGAACGAGAACACCGCCGACGACGACGCGGAGAGCGATGTCGGTGACGTCGTCCATGAGACGGCGGCCATTGGGATAACCGGCGGCGTCACCGGCGATGAGGCCCATTCGATTGGCCTGAGCGGGAGGTGTAGCGGAGACGCCGGTATTCAAGCGCAGGATATCGGCGATGGGGCCGCCGGGAGTGCCAACACCGGCGATGGGAGCGGCGTAAGTAACCAGCGGTACGAGATCGACACGCGGGGCATTGGGAATCGCGACGACACCGTTATAGATGGCGTTGACGATGCGGGCGAGCACGGGGTCGAGTGCGAAGTTGGCGAACTGGGCGTCGTCCTTGGGCTGGGACATCGAAAACTTGTCCTTGGATCCGACACCGACGAGCAGCTCATTGAAGAGGGGCTGACCCATACGCTGCACCTGACGAAGATCGCCGGCGGTAGTGAGCGGATTGGGTGAGCGGCGGATGGTGAGACGGGGACGCGAAGTGGTGCCCCAGGAACCGATGGTGGCTGCGGGGACGCTAGCCGCTTCTACTCTGCCGGTTTTGGTGAGCATCTCGATGGGAACTTCGATGGCGATGGCGTTGACTCCGTAGCCGGAGACTGTGTCGGAGGCGAAATTCATCGGGGCCTTGTCTTCGTCGTCGGTGAGGACGGCGGGGATGCCGGAACCGAGGGTGCGCAGATTGAGGGAATCGAAAGTAGCGCCAAGGTCGATCCAGAAGGGATCGTCAACCGTGCCGGCGAAGACATTGATGCCGTTGGGGAGCGAGTAAGTGCCGGCCTTGAACAGTGCCCCGTAGTCGAGCGTGCGCGGCCCGGCATTGGCGGGGACGGCATAGAGCGGCTTACCACCGATGTTGGTGAAGGTTTGAGCGTTGCCGTTCTTGATCATCGAGATCCGGTAGCTCTGGCGCTGGCCGAGACCTGGACTATCGAAATCCTTGATCTGCGGGGGGACGATGAGTGTGCCGGGAGCGATGGGTGCCGGTGAATTGGCTGGAGTTTTAATGCCATCGCCCGCGCCTGCCATGACCGTGAAGAGGCTGGGTAGGCGTTGTTCGGTATTGAACTGGAGCTGGAAGATGATGTCTTCCACAGCGTCGTGATCGTTGTCGATCTTGATCTCATACAGGATGCCGGGATCGAAGGGAAAATAGGTAGGCCCGTTGGCGGGCTCGAGGAAGGGGTCCACACAAAGAATGAAGGTGACTTTGCTGGGCCTCTGGTTTGCAGCCTGGCTCCCTGAGTAACTCACGAAGGCGAAGAAGTCTGTGATGTCGGCCTTGTGGTCGAGCGCCGTGATTGGAGCCTCCCGATGATTGGCGGCCCCGAGTGGCATTTGAATGACCGGGAAGCCCAGAACAAGGGCCAGACCGGCGGCAATAACTGATTGTACGTTTCGCATTTGCGTTTTTAGTACTCCTTTCGAGTGTTGGATACGAAGTGCGAGATCAAACGGATTGGATTTTGCTGCGAATTGCTTCTTGGAATGCACGTATGAAAACGGCAGCCGTTGAT
>JBKJSR010000614.1:0-15734 GCA_046594355.1 Bryobacter sp. | reverse complement strand
AGCGGTTTCGTGGCGGGAATCAATACGATCCGGGTCGGGGTTAACAACGAAGGCGACCCGACGGCGTTCCGGGTGGAATTCATGCGTGCTGTAGCCGATCAGGTTAATGGGCAAGCGGTTCCAGAACACACGGCGGCGCTCCTATTCGGAGGCTTGGCTCTGGCATGGGCCGGACGCAAGCGTCTGAAGCAAAGCTAAGCGGCAAAAGTTAAGCCGGGCGAATCCCTCCCCTCGCCCGGCTCTCATCCCTTTTTTCGATTTATCCCCTGCCAAATCACCACACCTAATCTCGCGGTTGTGCCACGCATGATACACCGTTCGACATTCCTGGAATGCACCAATGACAGTAAGGTTAGGCTACCGATTTATTTGCCCCCGAAATCGACTTACAGCGTGTTTTCTGGAAGGATTTGCCGGAGATGGTGGATGAGGTGCCGGTTGTAATCTTCAACGAGAAAGGAGAGCGGAACCGTTTCATCGCCGCCGATGGTGCAGGGAGTCTGCAGCTTGTAGGGTGGGATGCGTTCGATGATGTGGGCGATGAGGGTGTTGAGATTGGCCCAAAGTTCCAGCAGTGGCGCGGCACCGTAGACGTCGTAAGCCTGGACTGCGACGGATTCTTCCTGCTGGTAAGCGGGGAAGTGGAGTGCAGGCTCGATCAGGGCGCGCACAAAGCGCTGGTGATTGTTGGCGGCAGAATCCACCAGGTGTCCGAGCAGTTGCACACGCCGCCATTTCCCCGGGCCATAGGCTTCTTGCCAGGCGATATCGGGAGCGGCATCGCGGAGCAGTGTAATGAGGGAACGGAGTTCGTTGGCGGTGTGCAGCATGGTAGGAGACTTCGGAAGGTTAGCACGATTGATGTTGTTCCTTGAGGATGCCGCTATAAAGTGAAGGGCCAGGAGCGGCCCAGAGGGTCGTTGGCAGCGCCCAGACCGGCGGGTAAAAAGTCGTAAGTTGCATTCATCCAATTGGACAAGCGCCGCTCGAGGTCCTGGCGAAGATCGGCGTGCGGAACGGATTCGACGAGGTTGTGAAGCTCTAGTGGATCCTGTTCGAGGTCGAAGAGCTGAGTGACGGGCCGAGTGGGATTGAAGAGATGACGGAGATGCAGCGGCGTATCGGAGCGGCGCTTTGCGAGCATCGCCTGCCAGGTGGGGCTGTTCTCCAGATCCGAGGGGGGACGATAGGGGAAATGCGGAGCGGCATTGAAGATAAACTTGTGGCGCGGAGTGCGGATGCAGCGCATGGGATCGAAGGTGTCGTGCCAATTGCGTTCGGAAAAAACTTCCGTTCGTGGCTGGTAGGGCTGGCCAAGCAGCAGCGGTAAGAAAGAGCGGCCCTGCATTTTCTTTGACTGCCCGATGCCCGCAGCATCGAGCCAGGTGGAGGGTAAATCCACGTGCGCGATCATTTCGCTTTTGACGGTGGCGGCGGCAATTTTTCCGGGCATCCAGGCAATGAGCGGAACGTTAATGCCAGCTTCGTAAAGCGTTCCCTTGGCGCGCGGAAATGGCATGCCGTTGTCGCCGGAGAAGATCACCATAGTGTCGTTTGCGTGGCCCTGCGTGGAGAGCAACTCCATGAGCTGGCCGACTTGGGAATCCATGCGGGCGATGAAGTCGTAATAGTGGGCAAGGTCCTGGCGGACTTCGGGCCAGTCGGGAAGCCATTTTGGGACTTGCACTTTTAGCGGATCGTGCGGCGGCTGGAATGCGCCGGACCGATAGGGGCGGTGGGGATCGGTAAAGCCGATCTGGAGCCAGAAGGGCTTGTCTTTGGGTTTCGTGTCGAAGAAGTTTTTGAAAGGTGTTTGCGCGTTGCCGTAGAAGTTGAGACGACTCTCAAATCCCTGGCCCTGATGGTGTTTGCGGAAGATTCCCGTATGGAAGCCTTTGTCCTTGAGGGCATCGACGATGGTGGGTTCCCAGTCGGGGAGGGGGACGTGCAATCTGCTGGTTCCGATGGTGTGCGGGGTGCAGCCGGTGAAGATGCTGGAGCGGTTGGGGCTGCACTGTGGACTGGTGACGAAGCATTTTTCGAAACGCATGCCTTCGCGGGCGAGGCGGTTGAGGTGAGGGGAAGTGACGGCGGTGTTGCCGTAGGCACCGAGGTCGGCGGCAGTGTGATCGTCGGAAAGCAGAAATACGAAGTTGGTGGGCTTTCCGCCGGTGGCTTGGGAGAGAAGGGAAGTGGCGGCAGAGTTTTGTAAGAATTCACGTCGATCCATAGCTCCCCAGTGTATTAAAGCTTTCGCCTTAGAATGTCGATAGTGATGATTATGGGGAGTGAAAAGGCGCGGCTTGAGTTTCTTCGCGCGAATCAGAATGCGGATGGCGGCTGGGGATACTTTCCCGGCCTCGAAAGCCGCGTCGAAGCGAGCTGCTATGCGTTGCGGGCGATCGGAGCCACGGATGAGCGCTGGGGGGCGGGCATTGCGTATCTGAGCGCCAGGCAAGACAAGAGCGGCGGGCTTGCGCCCAGCGCCAGCGTGCCGGGTGCAACCTGGGTGACTTCGCTGGCCTTTCCACTGTTGCGGGAGGGCGGGGCGAGTCAGAAGAGTCTGGAAGCGGCGGCCGATTGGATCCTGGACAGCGAAGGTGCCGAGGGTGGGGTGATGCAGCGATTGTTGCATTCGCTGGGGAAGTCGAAGGTGGATCAGGATCCGCGCCTGAAGGGTTGGCCGTGGAGACCGGATAACAACAGTTGGGTGGAACCGACGGCGCATGGTCTGCTGGCGTTGCAATGGATGGATGGGCTGGGATCGGAAGCGGGCAGGCGCTACCGGCGCGAGATGGCGACCAAGATGTTACTCGACCGCCGTTGTGAGGATGGCGGCTGGAATTATGGCAACAAGAAAGTGCTGGGAGAAGTGCTGCCGGCTTTCCCCGAGACAACCGGGCTGGCTCTGATTGGCCTGGTGCGGAGTGGGTTGGAGCTAGGCGTCAGCATCGCCAAGGCAAAGCAGGATTACTCGCAGACAAAGGGGTGCTATGGAAAGGCTCTGCTGGCGATTGCGTTGCGGTTGCACGGGGAGCGTGTGAGTTATACGCCGGAACATGAGGCTGGTCATCCGAGCCGGAATCTGATGTTGGCGGCGATTGAGGCCCTGGCCGAGTCGGGCGGGAAAGAAGCCTTCTTACCGTGAGGCGGCGGGACATGGTTGCGATGGCTGCCACTGTAGCTTCCACTGTGGCGGGCAGTGTGTCTTGCGTTCAGAATAGAGAGGCTAGGAGAGTGCCGGTGGAAAAATCGACGGTTGCGGTGTTGAAGGCGGCAAGCTACGAACAGGAATTGCTCGCGCTGCTCGAAGAGGGGATGCGTGAGGCTTGGCCCGGAGCGGCGGTTGCGATGCTTGATAAGACAGTCCTGCTGAAGCCGAATCTGGTGGAGTTCGATCAGAAGACCTGCATCAACACGGATCCGCGGCTTGTACTTGCGGTGCGGGAGTTGTTTTTGAAGCTCGGAGCGCGGGAAGTCTGGATCGCGGAGGGGCCGGGGCATCGCCGCGATACCTGGGACTTGGCCGATCAGGCAGGCTACCGGAAGATCGTGCCGGATTTCGATTCGCGCTTTGTCGATCTGAATCTCGACGATGTGCGGAGCGTGCGGGCCTACGGGGACACGATGGATCTGTTCCTGCCCCAGACCCTGCTCAACGCGGATCTGGTGGTGAGTGTGGCAAAAATGAAGACGCACCACTGGGCAGGGGCGACCTTGAGTATGAAAAATTTCTTTGGCGTGGTGCCGGGGGCGATCTACGGGTGGCCGAAGAATCTGCTGCACTATCAGGGGATTGATCGTTCGATCGTGGAACTGAACCGCATTGTACGAAACAGTTTTGCGATCGTCGACGGCATCGTGGCGATGGAAGGCAATGGGCCGATTCAGGGAACACCGGTTGCCGCGGGCGTGGTGGTGATGGGGCGGGACGTGGCGGCCGTCGATGCCACTTGTGCGCGATTGATGAAACTGGATCCGCTGAAGATCAAATATCTTAAAGAAACGGCGGTGCTGGGGATTGCGGGCCTGGGTGCGATTGAAGAAAGTGAAATCGAACAGCGCGGTGAGAACCTGAGCAGCCTGGCGAGGCCCTTTGCCGTATTAAGCGAGTTTGAAGGCTTGCGGCTGGCCTGAAGCGGGTATCATGAAGTTTGGCTATGCCTCGTTGGATATTTTGGGAATTCGAACGCGCCAGTTGGCAGTACGACATTATTGTCGCTGTGCTACTGGCTTTCATTTTTTTTACGCCGAGGGCGTTGTTTCGCGATCAGCCTAAGGCGGCAAGTGTTGTGATGGTACCCGCAACCGATGGTGCCTTCGTCTTCTATATCGACCCTCATGAATTGGGTCAAGTAAACGAAAGTCGGCGCATGGGAGAAGCGAAACAGATGATTGCCCAGAAATACAAAGAAAATTGGGAAGTTGTACGGCTCGAAACACTTTATGACGCCGAGAATGAAGTGAAGGGTTTTCTTGCTTACGCGAAGCGTTAGCATGCTGGTAGTGTGCGCGATGGCTAGTGTGGCCGCGCCGCTGAGCCTGCCGGAAATTCTCGCCCGTCTCGACCGGAACGCCTCCACATTCCGGACCATGAGCGCCAAGCTTGAGCGCCTCGATTATACGGCTGTGATCAAGGATGCCAGCAAGGAATCCGGCACGATCCTGATGCTGAAGAAGAACAAGGACACTGTGGTGATGCGGATCGATTTCACGCATCCGGACATCAAGCAGGTCAGCTACGCCGATAAGAAAGTACAGATCTACCTGCCAAAGATCAACACGGTGCAGATTGTGGATGTTGGAAAGATAGATAACCTGATCAGCCAGGGTGTGCTGATTGGCTTCGGTTCGACTGCGAAGGAATTGCAAAAATCCTACACGATCAAGGTGGCGGGCGAAGAGACGATCCATGACAAGTCGGCAACCAAACTGGAATTGATTCCGAAGGCGAATTCCCCATTGATGAAGCTCAAGAAGATCGAGGTCTGGCTGGCGAACTCGGATGCTTATCCAATTCGGCAGAAGCTGTATCAGGGCGCTGGAGATTACAACCAGGCCACCTATAGCGAGCTAAAGATCAACCCGCCGATTACTGAGCAGGATCTGAAGCTGAAGCTCCCCAAGAACGTCAAGAAAGAAAATCCAGCTAAGTAGATATGGCGAGGGATCGAATCCACGCATCGCAAAGCAGGTTGGGTTTTCTCGACTGGACCCGGGGGCTAGGCGCGCTGATTATGCTGCAGGGCCATGTGATGCACAGCTTTTTTGCCAAAGACTTGCGTGGCGGCCCGGCGTATGTGCTGTCGCAATTCATCGGGGGGATGCCGCCCGCGTTTTTTCTTTTTCTCACCGGTGTGACCATGGGCTTTTTGATGGACAGCCTTTGCAAGAAAGAGCATTCGCATTGGGAACGGCTGCTTGCGACGCTAAAACGGGCGCGATATTTGCTGGTGGTAGCGGTATTGTTTCGCATCCAGATGTGGGTGTTTTCGTGGCCCTATTCCGCGCCCACGGATTTGCTGAAGGTAGACATCCTGAATTGCATGGCGTTGACGATGGCGGCGCTGGCGTGGATGATTGTTTTCGATACGCGTCAGCGGGTGGTGTATGGCGCGGTGGTTGGGTTGTTGATCGCCTGTGCTTCGCCGCTGGTGTCGAATGGGGATTGGACGGGGGTGCCGTTGCTCGTGAAACAGTATTTGGCCCCAGACCCCAATTTTTTCAGCTTCTTTCCGTGGGGGGCCTTTTTGGCGTTTGGAATCTCCGCCGGGAGCGTGATTCGCCTCGTGCCGGGTGAAGAATACGGCAAGATGATGCAGTGGTCGGTGTTAGTGGGTTTTGGCTTGATTCTAAGTGCGAATTACTTTTCCGGGATTCCCTATTCGCTTTATGTGAAGAGCGATTTCTGGCTGGATGGGCCGGCATTGATTTTAATCAAGACCGGAGTGGTGATGGCGCTGGCCGGGCTTGGCTATCTGTGGATGACTTATCAGGAAGGGCGCTGGAGTTGGATGGCGGTGCTTGGCCAGCATAGCTTGCCGATTTACTGGATTCATATTGAGCTGGTGTATGGCCGTTGGATGGGCGGGTGGAAGGAAAGCCTGGGGCTGGGGGGGACGATGGTGCTGACTTTTTTTGTGATTGCGGCGATGGTGGCGATGGCGGAGACGAAGGGCCGATACGACCGTGGGGAATGGCCGGGTTTGCGAGGGGCATTGGGTAAATATTGGCCGCTGGGGGCTTGAGCGGACATCCAACGCTCATGGCGCGCTATCTCGATGCATAACCCTGGAAATCGGGATTGCCGCCGGTTTTTGGCGGGAAACTTAAGCAGTTAGCGCAATTTGAAAAAGAGGGTGCCGGATTGCTGGACTGTATCGAAGCATTCGATCCCTGGCTCGCGCAGTTAAAAACGCGTGATATCCGTCGAGCTGCGGGGGATGCGTTTTAAGACGGGCCGTGGGCCGACCGGATGTCGTTTTTGAATGGGCGACTTACACGGAATTGCCCGGAGAAAGGCTGGCACAGTGATGCCGGACTGGCGCGTGCCGCCTCGTCTATTCCATCGAGGGGGACACTTTTGATCGCTACTTCGCGGTCGAGAGTGGGATCGTAGGCGCGATCAACGACGCTTACGGCCAAGAGTTTCCACGCGATCAGCTTATCGCGGTTGTGGCGCTCCGTCAGGCGAGCTTCCAGGGCTTGCGATAACGGCGGGTCACCATCTTGTTGGCCGGCTTGTCGTTGACGATCTGCTCCGTTGCGTCGTTCCACTCGATGCGGCGCCCGGTGCGCAGGGCGATGTTGCCGAGTAATCCGCCTTTGGTGAGTTGGTGCCCATACTCGACATCGCAAGTAGTGAGCTTGCGGCTTTTGATGCCGTCGAGGAATTCGCGAATGTGGCCGGGGCTATCGGGAATGCTCGCTGCGGGTCTGGTGAAATCGAAAACTTCCTTGCCCTTACGGAAGATCTTGTGCTCGCCGTAATTGGTGACGAGGGTGCCGTCGCTGCCTTGAAAGGCTGCCCCGATTCCCCATTGTTCGAAGCCTGGAGGGCCTTGCGGGTTGAGGGTCCAGACCAGGTTCAGTCCCGGATATTCGTACTGCACTTCGAGATAGTTTGGGGTCTCGCCGTTGTCGTCCGTAATTTCGCGGCGGCCACTGGCGGCGACGGCTTTCGGAGCCTTGAGGTCGAGCGCCCAATAGACGACATCGGTAATGTGACACCAGAAATCCATGAACATGCCGCCGGAGTAATCCCAGAAGAAGCGGAAATTGAAGTGGGAGCGGTTCTCGTTATAGGGCCGGAGCGGAGCGGGGCCAAGCCAGAAATCGTAATTGAAATCCTTGGGCGGCGTAGAGTCGGGTGTCGCGCCGAGACCTTTTGTTTCGGAAGTTTTCCAGACTGAAACGCGATTCACTTTACCGATTGCGCCAGACTGGATCAACTCGACGACGCGGCGAAAGTTTGGCAGATCGTTGTGGATGTGATTGCCCATTTGGGTGACGCGCTGGTGGGCCCTTGCGGCCTTGACCATAGCGCGGCCTTCGCCGATCGAATAGCTGAGCGGCTTCTCGACAAAGACGTCTTTGCCCGCCTGGCAGGCCTGCACCGTGGGGATGGCGTGCCAGTGATCTGGAGTTGCGATGCAGACGGCGTCGATCTGTTTTGCGGCGAGGAGCTTGCGGTAATCGTTAAACAGCTCTGGCGAAGTGTTGCGTTCCCGACGGACAAACTGAAGGGCACGGTCGAGGTGATTGGAGTCGAGGTCGCAAAGGGCGACAGGGTTGACGTCGGCGTGCTTGAGGAAGCCACGGAGCCGGTTGGTGCCCATGCCTCCCACCCCGATGAAGGCCATGTTGATGCGCTCGCTCGGGGCGGAGAGTCCGCTCTTGAGAAAGGCTGGGGCAGTGCCCGCGAGGGCGATGAGTTCTCTTCGTGTCATGGGTGGATTATTGATTCTATCGTTACGCCCTGGAGAAGTGGTTGCGGTTGCATAGAATGAAGGCATGTTACGCAGAGTATTGTTATTGAGTTTGCAGGGACTCGGTCTCGCCGCTCAAGTGAAGAGAACCGAAGTGGTCCGGACGACTACCCCTGAAGGCGATTCAAAAGGCCTGAGCCCGAATGTCCCCGACAGCGAAGCGATTTCGACGCAATTTGAGCGTGTCGTCGTGATCCGCTTCAAGCATCAAGCCGACCTGCTGGCTGGTCTCGAAAAGCATGTAGCCGAACAGAAGATCAAGAATGCGGTTTTCCTCAGCGGGGTCGGTTCGGCGATGAGCACGCACCTGCATGTGGTGAGCAACCGCGCTTTCCCTTCGAAGAATACTTATCTCGAAAATGAGAATGCCTCCGCCGACATCATCAGCTTGAACGGGTATGTAATCAATGGCAAGATCCACGCGCACCTCACCTTTGCCGATCCCGATAAGTCCTTCGGCGGACACCTCGAAAAAGGCACGCGCGTCTTCACTTTTGCCATCGTGACGCTTGGGGTCTTGCCCGCCAGCGTCGACATGAGCCGCTACGACGACAAGAATTATCGTTAGGTTTTATTCGATTGGCGTGGCGGGCGTGATGCCGAGCAAATTCAGTTTGCGAAGTTCCTCGTTCCATGCCGGGATGGAAGTTTTAAGAAAGCGGTTGTGCGCCGCAGCCTCAGCCTGATAGACAACGCCGAGTTCGTTTACGGCGGTGAGTTGCGCGGCGGTGGGTGCCGCGTTACCGGCGGCAAGCTGGCCAAAGACCGGGACAAGCTCTTCGCTCAGCTTGGGAGCATGGATGACGCGATAGCGAACCGACGCCGATTCGAGACGGGCGAACTGTTGCTCAAGTTCTGTTTTCATCGCGCTAAGCCGGACCTTGGAAGGAGCGGTAGCGAGTTTCTCGTTCGCTTCGAGTTGCGACTTGATCTGATCGAGATTTCGCAAGGCCTGGCCAACGCCGCTGATCATAGTGCGCAGCCGCATCCCCTGATCGAATTGCTGTTTCAGGTCTTCGGGCGAGACGGAAATTGTAGGGTCTACCTTTACTTCGAGCGTCTGTTCGGAGACTACTTCGTCGCCGAGGAGCAGCTTAACTGTGTAGCGGCCGGGAAGCGCCTGCAGCGCACCCGCCGCTCCTCCGGCACCGCCTGCACCAGCCTCCGGGTCGGCTGCTTCTTTGCGCGGCTTAGGTGCTTCGTAACGCAAATTCCAGGCCACGCGGTTCATCCCGGCTTCGTCGGAAGGGTTGCGCACCTCAGCTACCTTCCTGTTTTGGCCATCGAAGATATGCAGCTTAAGAACTTTCTCCTTAGTGGATCTATCTTTGAGATAGTAAGTCAGCATCGCACCTGGCGGCGGGTTGGGGCCATAGTAATGCTGGTCGCCCATCCAGCCATTGCCGTTGGAGCGATTGATGCGCAGCGCGGTGGGGGGCGGAAACAAATGTGCCGTCCTGGCAAGGATTGCGGGGCTCGCCTGCTGAAGCAGCGTCGCGTCGTCGAGAATCGCGATGCCGCGGCCGTGCGTGGCTACGATCAGATCGTTGTCCCGCGGATGGATGAGGAGGTCGTGTACGGCGACATGCGGCATGTTTTTCAGTGCGAGGCGCTGCCAGGTGTTGCCTCCCTCAAAGGAAACAAAGAGCCCCAGTTCCGTGCCTGCATAGAGCAGCTTCGGGTTCCTGGGGTCTTCCTTGATCACCTGCAGATAGGCCTTATCCGGCAGATTGCCACTGATGTTGACGAATGTTTGACCGCCGTCGGTAGTCTTGAAAACATAAGGCTTGAAGTCGTCGAACATGTGGCGGTCGACGCTTACATAGGCGCTCAGCGCGGCGCTCGGCGAAGCCTCCACATGCGAAATCACCGATGCGGCGGGGACCCCGAGTTTTGCCGCAACGTTCGTCCAGGTGCTGCCGCCATTGAGCGTCACCTGCACGTTGCCGTCGTCGGTACCTGCCCAGAGAACGCCTGCTTTGACGGGTGACTCCGAAAGATTGATGACGGTTCCGTTGTTCTCCGCGGTGGTCGCTTCGTTGAAGACCGGGCCACCGGCCGGCGCGTATTTCGACTTGTCGTTGGTTGAGAGATCGCCCGAAATCGGTTCCCAGGATTTACCGAAGTTGGAGCTCTGAAAGACGACATTGCCGGCATAGTAAAAGGTGCTCTTGCCATGCGGGGAAGCGACGATCGGAGTGTTCCAGTTGAAGCGATAGCGGCTGTCGGTTTGCAGGCCAATGCGCGGCGCGGGGCCTACCGATTTCTGCTCGCCGGTGCGAAGATCGGTTCGCACAATACGGCCGCCCTGCGACTCGGAAAGAAAAATGTCCGGGTTGTCGGGATCGGAGAGCGCATAGAAACCGTCGCCGCCGCTAATGATGCGCCAGTCGGCATTTGCAATGCCCTGCGTGTCGCGCGTGCGGCTGGGGCCGGTCCAGGTGGAGTTGTCCTGCTGGCCACCGGTCAAGTGATAGAAAGGCTGCCGCCGATCGGCATGAATCTGGTAATACTGGCCGAGCGGAATGTTGTTGTGATAGCGCCACCGCGAGCCCTGATCGAGCGAACTCGCCACGCCGCCATCCCCGCCGAGCCAGAGGTTGGCGGGGTTTGCCGGATCAATCCAGAGGGCGTGCATGTCGGGGTGGATATTGTTTGAGGTGTCGCGCCAGTTCTTGCCTCCATCGATGGACAACTGAAGCGTGAAGGACAGCGCATAGAGACGATTTTCGTTCACCGGGTCGACGCGCAGATCGGTGAAATAGAAGCCGCGCCAGATGATGTCGGGGTTGTCTGTCACCTTGGTGAAAGTGCCGCCGTTGTCGGTAGAGCGGAACAGCGATCCTTCTTTGGATTCGGCTATGACATAGACGATGTTCGACTTCGAGGGAGCGACTTTTACGCCCAGGCGGCCAAGCAGTTTCGGAAGTCCGTTCGTGAGTTTGTTCCAGGTCAAACCTCCATCGGTAGAGCGGAAAATCCCCCCTTGCTCGGAGCCGGAAGTGAAGGTCCAGGGTTTGCGTTCAAAGCGCCACAGTGCGGCATAGAGGATGTTCGGATTTTGCGGATCGATCTCCATGTCGGAGACACCATGGCTTGGATCGACGTAGAGAGTCTTCTGCCAGGTCTTGCCGCCATCCGTCGTCATGAAAACGCCGCGATCCGGATGCGGCCCGAAGGCGTGTCCGAGCGCGCCGACGAAGACGATATTGGAATTGCGGGGATGAACGTGGATGCGGGCGATGCGTTCCGTTCCCGCTAGCCCCATATGCTGCCAGGAGTTGCCGCCATCGGTGGACCGGTAAACACCATCCCCGAAGCTGACACTGTTGCGTGGATTCGATTCGCCGGTTCCCACCCAGATCGTATCGGGGTTCAGCGGGTCGAGGGCGATGTCGCCGATCGAGAAGCTGCCCTGGCGTTCAAAAATCGCAGTCCAGGTGGTGCCGCCGTTCGTCGTCTTCCACAGGCCGCCGCCGCCGGTTGCGACATAGGCGATGTGGGGCTTGCCCGGGACGGCTTCGATGTCGGTGATACGTCCACCCATGCCCGCCGGGCCGATAAAGCGATAAAAGAGATGATTGAAATGTTTGGTGTCGACTTGCGCAAACAACGTCCAACTCAGCAGCAGCACCGGGAACAACTTCATAGTGAAACGGGACCTCGATCCAGTATCCGATATGTTGCGCCGCAGCCTAACCGCGACCGGCCAGCGGCATCTTGGTTGCCATCACCGTCATCGTCAGAACATTCGCTTCGAGCGGCAAGCCCGCCATATACAAGACGCCGTTTGCTACATGGGTGAGATCCATGCGCGGCTCGGGCAGAATTGCACCGTGTGCCTGTTGCACACCGTCGATCATGCGGGCCGTCATTTCGCTGGCCGCATTACCGATGTCGATTTGACCGCAGGCAATATCAAAGGCGCGGCCGTCTAGCGCAATCGATTTCGTAAGTCCCGTGATGGCGTGCTTGGTAGCTGTGTAAGGTGCGGAATTGGGACGGGGAGTCTGGGCCGAGATCGAGCCATTGTTGATGATGCGGCCACCGCGGGGAGACTGCCGTTTCATCAGACTCATTGCCGCCTGCGCACAAAGAAAGGCTCCCGTAAGATTTACGTTCACCACCTGCGTCCATTGCTCGAAAGTCAATTCGTCCATCGGGATCGCCGGTGCGCCCATCCCCGCGTTGTTGAAGAGGACATCGATGCGGCCGTATGTGTTTTCGATCTGTGTGAAGAGCGCTTTCACTGCAACCGGATCGGTGATATCGGTTGGTACAGCGAGCATCGTGGTGCCGGACGCAGTCTCCTGCAATGCCCCGGCGCGGCGCCCCGCGAGCACCACTTGATAACCCGCTGCGTGCATGGCAAGCGCCACCGCGCGGCCGATGCCGGAACCCGCTCCCGTGACGAGCGCAATCTTTGGAATGGAATTCATGAATCTCATTGTCGGCGAGATCCATGGATTTTCCAAATTACTAACGCTATTTCGCGATGCGCAGACGGGCAATCTTGCCGGTCCGCACGCCACCAACCGAGGCAGTCAGCGGGTAATCGCCATCGGGAAGATTGGGAGCGATGAAGTTGAATTGATAGAGGCCTGGGCCGACCAGCCCCGCAAAGGCAATAGTCACTTCGGTTGTGTCTACCCAAATCCTTGCCGTGTTGGCCAGCGGCGCGGCTGCGCTCAGGATCTGACCGGCGGGTGTATCGGGACTTGTGGGACCGAAGCCGGTGCCATAGACGACGATGTTCCCGTTCGGCTTAAGGGGCGTGGCGGCAAGCCCCGCGATCAGATCGGAGGGCGCTGTAACCGAGCCATCCGCACGGATCGCCGCGACATACTCGTCGGCAAGCGTAAAGAAGGCCGGCTGAAAAGTCGCCAGGTCGATCTTTACACTATCGAAACTACCGATTTAGTTAGTGACTG
Source organism: Bryobacter sp. (assembly GCA_046594355.1). GTDB lineage: Bacteria > Acidobacteriota > Terriglobia > Bryobacterales > Bryobacteraceae > Bryobacter. The sequence goes on along the minus strand of JBKJSR010000614.1, from coordinate 2,815 downwards.
TAACATTGGCCGATGTCGCATGATTCACCGTTGGGGCCAGAACATTCAACTGATTTGGACTCACATAGCAGACCGACGCCGGTTTGCCTTCGATAGCCACCGAAACACCATCGAGGAATTGCGGGAGCTTGCCCGCGACGATATCTGCGGCAGTCCAGATGCGCGTGGCGCCTGCCAGCTTCTCTCCGTAGACGCTAATCCAGGATCCGGAAGCCACACCCGGCATGTTACTTGCGGCGTTCGCAATTCCGGTATAGGAATTGTTTCCCGACATATAGACAATCGTGGGCTTGGTAACCCTGCCCGTGTCGGCGGGGGTGTAGCCCATGATGAAGTCGAATTTTACGCTTAGTTCACCGATGGCGGAAGATGCAATCGCATTCCACGGCTTGAGGATCAGGGAACGCTGAGCCGCGTTCACGGAATTAAGAATTCCGTCGCCCGCATTCGATGGATCGCCTTCCACAAACAACTGCGTGGTCAAACTGTTCTGGCCGGGAATCGAAGCCCGGCAATGCACGTGACGCGTACGGCCGGGGTAGATGGCGGGCTTGACGGTGCGGAACAGATATTTCCCGTCGGAAGCGGTCAGGAACTTGCCGATCCCCTGGAAGTTCGCGTCACGATTTCCGATGGTGCTGTTTGTGTGGATGTAAGCACCGTTGTTGTCTGCCTGCCAGATTTCTACCAATGCGCCGCGAACCGGGCTGCCCGTGCGATCGAGCACCCGGCCCGACATCCAGGAGATTTCTCCAACCGCGGGGGTTGTGCGGTCGTTGATGATGAGTAAATCGTTGTCCAGATCGAGCGGCAATTGATTGGGGTAGAAAGGGTCTTCCGTCAGTGCCGGCGTCAGCGTGAGAGCTTGCGCAAAGGCACCTTTCGAATGCCAGAAAAGTCCGCCTAACGTCATGGCCCTGACGAAATGACGGCGGTCGGAGGGTGAGAGAGTGGATCTGCCAATCACATTAGTTAAACGCCTGCACCCGGCAAAAAGGTGCAATGCAGGCGCAGACTTTACACCGTTTTTACAAAACACGCAGTTCGTTTCCGTTTGGAATTGCAATTGCTTACGAGTAATGTATGAACGTCGAAAAGTTGGCAACCAAACTTGTCGTCACCGTGGATAGTTCCGCTACGATTACCGAAGCGGCGAATCAGATGCGCAACCAGCATGTGGGGGCGCTCGTAGTCACCGATCCCAGCGGGGACGCACTGAAAGCAATTGGCGTAATCACCGACCGCGACCTGGTCGTGAGCGTCCTTGCACTCGGTCTCGATCCGAAGATTCTCACCGCCGGAGATGTCATGAGCACAGATCTGGTCGTGGCCAAGCCAGGCGACGACGCCTCCGCGACCATCCAGCGCATGAGGCGTGCAGGGGTGCGCAGAGTTCCCGTCGTCGATGACAACGGCCACCTGGTTGGCCTGTTTGCTCTTGACGACTATCTCGATCATCTTGCTTTTAGCTTGCGGGAAGTGACCAACCTGATTGCCCGCGAACAAGAAGAAGAAGAGCAGAGCCGCCTCGCGTTTCACTAGATCCTGTACCCACTTGGAGATCCATCATGTTACCGTTTCGCCAGATTCTTTTCCCAGTCGATTTCTCGGAACCGAGCAAGGCCATGGCACCAACGGTTTGCAACCTGACAAGACACTTCAACAGTCATGTCACGCTGATGAACTGCTTCGAGCTGCCCGTCATGCTCTATGGAGATCTCGGCCCCCTCGATATGACGATTCCCATTGATATTCAGCAGGAGCATGAATCGGGTTTGCGTCGTTTCGCCGCGGAAAACATGACCCCGGAAACCCACTCCCAAGTCGTCAGGCGAGGGGAAGCCGGGGATGTCATCCACGACTTCGTCCAGCATCAGGGCACCGATCTCATTGTGATGCCGACCAGTGGACGAGGGCTTTTGCGCCGCCTGCTGATCGGTTCTGTAGCCGCAAAGGTGCTGCATGATGTGTCCTGCCCGGTCTGGACCGGCGTTCATGGAACAACCCGGAACGAGCAGGCGCACTGGCCCATCAAGTCGATCCTCTGCGCGGTCAGCCTTGAGGAAGAGTCGGCTGCCATAGCCATGGCAGCTTTGGCAGCGGCAAAGTCCTTCGGGGCCAAACTCACGCTATTCCATGCCTCCGGCTACCCGCGCCCGGCCATTGATGTCGATTACGAACACTACCGCAGGCAGATGCTCGATCTCAGCACGCAAAAGCTGCAGGCACTGCGTTGGGACAACAACATCGAAGCATCGATCGCAATTATCGAGGGAGGTCTCATCCAGAACATTCGTGAACAGGCTCTTGCGGCACAGGCGGACCTGATCGTGCTTGGACGCGGCCACGCTCAGGGCACGCTGAGCCGCATCTGGTCGGACCTTTACGATGTAATTCGGGAATCGCCTTGCCCCGTCCTGAGCATCTAGCCGCGACCCTGCGGCCTGGGTGAGTTGCCCCAGATGGGTGTGCAAGGTCACCCATGCGTCCAACTCGCTCACCGAGTGTTGATTTCATTGCTGGAGGTCGAAAGAGAACGAATGCTCTTGGGTACAAGAACGCTTGATTTTTCCGAAATCGGTCTCGCCGACATCTCTCGCGTGGGAGGCAAGAACGCTTCCCTCGGCCAGCTCTACAATCGGCTTCGTCCACTGGGCCTCGGTGTGCTCGACGGCTTTGCGATTACGGCTGACGCCTATCGGGAGTTTCTCGATGCCAGTGGCTTGCGGGATCGATTGCGCACGCTGCTGGAGGGCTTGAATCCAGAAGATGTCGCCGCCCTCGCCCGGTGCGGGCAGGCGGCGCGCCGGATGGT
>JBKJSR010000536.1:0-14692 GCA_046594355.1 Bryobacter sp. | reverse complement strand
GGAAGTGACGCGAACGGTCCAGGCGAGGGTGAGGTTTTTGACGTTGGCCGGCGTGATTTGGGTAAGGAGGCTGTAGCGCTTACCGGAGTAATCGCCGCTGTAAGTGGGCCAGTCGTTGGCGAGGGGCTTAAGGAGGAGGGCGGGGTCGAGGGCCTGGGCGGCGATCGATGTTGCGATGGAAAGGAGAAAAAGAAATTTCATTTGACAGTCACCAGATAGGCAGTAAGGTTGTGGATGTCTTTGTCGGTGTAAGATCCGAGGAGGTCGCGATGGCCCTTGAGTGGATCGTTGATTTCGACCTTTGGGTTGCCGCCGTCGCGGGTGAAGGTGCGGGGAGTGCCGTCTTCTTCGGTGAGGAGAACGAAGAAGTCGTCGATGCGGTTGAGGCGGCCTTTGACGGTTTTACCGGGAGAGCTGGTGACGGTAACAGTGACGGGGGAAACGCGGGTTGCGGCTGGGCCACCGCGGCCGCCACCCGAGCCAGGCATGAGCCAGGTTTGCTGGAGCTGCTTGGGATCGGTGATGCGGGAGGCGAGGCCCTTGAGGTTGCCGGTGACAGAATGGCAGCCGGAGCAGGTCTTGGTGAAGTAGGCTGCGCCGGCCGTTGCGTCACCGGTGACGATGGTGAGCGGCGTCATGCGGGAGACGTCGTATCCACCGACCTTGAAGCTGTGGATGAAGGCGGCGATGCCGGAGATCTGAGCGTCGGAGAGATCGAACTTGGGCATGCCAGTGCGGCCTTCGCGAAGGATGGGTCCGATGAGCTCGCCGTCCTTGTCGTTGAGGACGACGGCGGTGCGGATGAGGTTGGGGCCGCCGGAGCCGCCACGGGCGTCCGTACCATGGCAGAAGGTGCAGTGGACGCCGTAGAGGGCTTTGCCGCTTTCGAGGAGAGCGGGGTCGGCGGGAGGGCGGTCGGGGAAGGCGGGTGGACGGCGGAAGGCTGGGGCTGGCGCGGGCGGTCGCGCTGGGGCTTGTGCTGTTGCGGACAGTGCGAACAGAGGTATGGCGATGAGGAATTTCTTAAGCAAACGGAACCTCGTTGGAATTGGGTTACTTCTATTTTATCGCTTGAGGGGGAGTGGATTGGAAAAAGAGAGGAGGCGCGGAGGGTTGCACCTGCATACAGGTTTTCTGCAAGTCAGTTGGCGTAACTCATACGCATACGCGGGAAGATGATCGCCAGTAATTTCAACCCAGTGATTGCACCGTATTTTTCGAGAGGAAGGGTGTTACAGAAGCCGCCGCACAGCGCATGTGTTGCGCTTACCCAGGAATGCACGCCGCTTGGTGGGGGCGATCGAGCGGGCTGAAAGTGGAAAGTCGAGGGGCGCAAGCGTGGCGCTGTTGCGGGGAGAGATAAAGCGTGACCGCAGCAACTTTGCACGATCCGTTTGAAGACGTTAGGAAGCAGGAAGCGCTGCGCTTCCTGCTGGCGGGCTGCTGAAGGGAAGAAGAGTATATGTATGCGAGGCGATATCCCGGAAGCCCCTTAGGCAGCCGTTGGTGCGGGCTAACTCAACCGCTTAGTCCAAGTTGCCCGCAGCGGCTAAATTTCGAGGCTGCGCCACATGTACCAGGAGGCGATGCTGCGGTAGGGGCGCCAGTTTTCGGCAATCGCTTCGTACTCTGGATGCTTGGCTTGGGCGTCGAGGTTGTAGAGATTTTTCATGCCGTTGCGGACGCCCAAGTCAAGCACCGGAAAGACGTCGGGCCGCCTGAGAGCGAACATCAAAAACATCTGCACGGTCCAGACGCCGATGCCTTTGACCTGAGTGAGTTCGGCGATGATTTCTTCGTCGGTCATCTTTTTGTGGCGGCCGAAGCGGACTTCGCCGCTGGCGGTTTTGTCCGCGAGGTCGCGGATGTATTTCGCCTTTTGGCCGGAGAGGCCGGCAGCGCGCATCTGTACTTCGCCTACCGCAAGGACGGCCACGGGGTTGAGCTTGCGTACCCCGCACGACTCCTCAAAGCGTCTGAAAATGGTAGATGCCGCCTTGCCGCTGAGCTGCTGATAGACGATGGCGCGCGCAAGGGCGTGGAAGGTGGGCGGGTGGTAAGTCATCGCGTAGGGTCCGACTTGCGAGATGATTTGTTTGAGAACGGGATCGCAACGGCGAAGATGGCGGAGAGCAACATCCATATGAGAACCAATGATAGTGTGACACGGCGAAAACTGCTGGCGGGTCTAGCGGGGTGTCCAGTGTTGCTGGCGCAGGATCCGGTGATTCGCGTCGATGTGCAACTCGTCAACATTACGTTCACTGTGAGAAACAAGCAGGGCGGTCTGGTGGGGAGTCTCACGAAGGACGACTTCACGGTTTTTGAAGACGGCAAGCTGCAGACGGTGAACCGCTTTCAGCGCGATACGGATTTGCCGCTGACGATCGGGCTGCTCGTCGATATTTCAGGCTCGATGTATAACGTGATCGGGACGGGCAAGAGGGCGGCGGCGGAGTTTTTTCGCAAGGTATTGAGGCCGAAGGACCTGGCGTTTCTGATTACGTTTGGTTCTGAGCTGGAGCTGTTGCAGGATCTGACTTCGTCGGTGAGTTTGCTTGAGAAGGGGTTGAGTCAAGTTGAGGGACAGCGTCCGATGCAAGTAATGACGCAAGGGCCGATACCGACGACGCCGCGGGGCACGCGGATGTTTGATGCCGTGTATCTGGCGGCGGATGAGAAGCTCAAGAACGAGTCGGGACGGAAGGTAATCTTGATGCTGACGGACGGTGCGGATCAGGGGAGTTTTTATAAGCCTGTCGATGCGCTGAAGCAGACGCATTTATCGGATGCAGTGATCTACAGTTTTTTCTACTATGAGCCCATGTACGGGAGCGATGAAGGAGCGCTGAAGCGGCTTTCGGGAGATACGGGGGGCCGCGTGTTCGATGTGACGAAGCGGGGGGGCCTCGAAAAGGCTTTTGTGCAATTGCAGGAAGAGATGCGGAGCCAGTATGCGCTGTCCTATTCGCCGGCGAACGACAAGAAGGACGGCGCGTTCCGGCGTGTGGAGATCAAGACGAAGGACAACAGTCTGAAGGTGCAGGCGAGGCGGGGGTATTACGCTGTGGGGGCGTAGAAGGGGACGACATGGCCATCGGAAGAGCTTCAGACGGCGATTCGATTTGGCAGGCGGCCTAGCCCGGACACACGAACGGCAAACAAATCCCCGATTCGCCGATCGAGGCGGATTTCATGCCAAGGCGATGATCCTGAAAACTGCGGTTGGGCGAAGTGATCTCCCGGAAGCCGTTGATTCCAAGTGTGAATTCGATTGCTCTGCGGCTACCCAACGGCTGAGTGGCCTCGAAGCGCCAGGAGCCTTTATTTCGGGCCTCTGGACGTGTTTGGGCCATTGCAACCGCCGGAAGCAGGATGATGGAAAGAAGAAATCAGGCTGGCACGAAATCGTTGACTTGAAGGACTTACGGGTCCAGCAGCGGGAGGAATGGAAATGGCGGGAGCGACCGGTTGTAACTGGAGAAAGCATTGCCTCAGATTCGGGCTCTTTCGAGATCGGCCGCACGCACCAGCGCAGCCGCTAAATTCGGTTGAATGTTGTCCTTTCCAATGTGAGAAAGGAAGTTTGCGCGCTTGAGCAGGTTTGCGGGTTGTTCGCGGGCACCACAAAGGATGAGCTTGCGTCCGGAGCGATCGAGACGATCATGCAGGGATTCCAGCGCGTGAAGTCCGTTCGAATCCATTGCGGTTGTGTTGCGCAGCCGGACAATAACAATGTGGGCGAGCGCATTCAGGTCGGTAGTTAGCTCCTCGAGTTGGTCGGTAGTTCCGAACAGAAATGGCCCGTGGATACGCAGGACTGATACGTAAGGCGGGATGTGCTTGCCCTGCAGGCTATGAACATGGCCCCCTTCAACATATTCGGAAGTAACAGCGGATACGGTTGTTGTTTGAGCAATGCGGTAGATATATAACAGGGCCGCGAGTGCCATACCCACCTCGACGGCAATGGTGAGATCGGCGACTACAGTCAGAACGAAAGTGAGCAGCCAAACCGATTTTTCAGGCAGATCGAGCCGCCAGATGGAGGGTACTTCGCGCCATTCGCTCATGTTGTAGGCGACAACAAAAAGCACGGCGGCGAGGGCAGCGAGAGGAATCGATTTGGCGAGGGGGCCAAGGAGGAGAACGAGGAGGAGAATGGTGAGGGCGTGGACGATGGCGGAAACGGGAGTGCGTCCGCCGACCCGATAGTTTGCAGCAGTGCGTGCGATTGCGCCGGTGACTGGAATACCTCCGAAAAATGGAACTACGATATTCGCGACGCCTTGAGCGGCAAGTTCGACGGTTGGATTGTGGCGATCACCTGACATGCGGTCGCCGACGACGGCTGAGAGCAGACTCTCAATTGCCGCGAGCATGGCTACGGTGAAGGCTGCGGGAAGAAGTGGCAATATCAGATCTGCGCGAAATTGGGGCACGGAAAAGGCGGGCAGGCCTTGAGGAATCCCTCCGAAGCGTGTTCCGATGGTGTCGACTGGGAGTTGGAAGATTGCGACCGCAGCCGTTCCAGCGACGAGCGCGAGAACCGAACCTGGGATCCTGGGAAGCCATCGCGGAGTAATCAGGATCAAGAAGAGAGACAGGAGTGCCAAGGATGCGGAGCCCCAATCGATGGTAGTAAGGTGAGCGGCGATCACTTCGACGCGGGCGAAGAATTCGGTGGGATTACCTTCAAACTTGAGGCCGAGGAAATCCTTGACCTGGGTTGATGCGATTAGAAGCGCAATGCCATTGGTAAACCCGATGACAATAGGCCGCGGAATGAAACGCACGGCGGTGCCGAGGCCCGTGACGGCGAGTAGGAGAAGAATCACACCAGCCATAAAAGTAACAATCAACAGGCCGGACATACCGTGCTTGGCGATGATAGCTGCAATGATGGCGACGAAAGCACCTGTGGGACCGCTGACCTGGATGCTGGAGCCACCCAGGGCAGCGACGAGAAAGCCTCCGATGATGGCAGTGTAGATGCCTGCTTGAGGGGTGACACCACTCGCGATACCAAAGGCCATTGCGAGCGGTAGAGCGATCAGGCCGATGGTGAGGCCGGCGAGAACATCGCGAGTGAGATCCTGGCGGGTATAGCTTTGGAGGCACAAAATCAGCTTTGGCTGCCAACGCAGGCGCGGATCGGGTTTGGGCCGGGAGGTCACAGGCGTATTGCCTAGTCCTCAAGTTCTTCAAGCATGGAGTGCGAAAGAGCGAGATGAGAGAAAAAATATGTTTTCAGGATTTCGAGGACCTGGATCAGAGTTGGGTCCCGGAGTGAATAAAAAACCTGATTACCTGCTTTGCGGCGCAGAACAACATTCTTGGCGCGGAGCACTGTTAGGTGTTGAGATGCGTTGGCGGGTTCCAGTTCGAGTTGGAGGATGAGTTGCCCAGCGGACAGTTCTCCCTGACAGAGAGCTTCGGCAATGGCGATTCGGGTGGGATGAGCAAGGGCCTGAAAAATGTCAGCCTTGAATTGCTTAAGTTCCCTCGTCACGCCTTTAGTATATTCGAAATTTCGAAATTACGACTTAGCGCAGGGCGAAGTAGCGGTCGATCTGTTCGTCGAGACTCGGGAAGGGGAGGATGCCGAGGCGGTTGAGGCGGGCATTCTCGAGAGCGGAGTATTTGGGGCGGCGTGCGGGGGTGCGGTATTCGCGCTCCGTCGTGGGCTTGAGTTCCGGGTTGAGACCGGCTTTGGCGAAGATTTTTACCGCGTAGTCAAACCAGGAAATAGGCTGGCCGCCACCGGCGTGAAAGATGCCAGCTTCGCCGCGCTCCACAAGATCGGCAGTGACGCGGGCAAGTTCTGGAGCAAAAGTAGGTGAGGCTACGTGATCGTTGACGATGCGAAGGGGGCCGCCTTTGGCACCAAGGCGGAGCATGGATTCAATGAAATTGCCGCCTGCCGTGTGTACGCCCGCAGGGCCGAAGACGCCGGAGGTGCGCAGGATCAGGGCCGAATCGCAATAGGCCTGGGCGTAAAATTCGCCAGCCAATTTGGAGACACCGTAAGCGCTGATGGGGCGTACCTGATCGTCTTCGCGGTAGGGGCGTCCGGCGTTGCCATCAAAAACATAGTCGGTGGAAAAGTGGACGAGGCGGGCGTCGAGCTGACGGCAGGCGAGGGCGAGATTGCGGACGGCAAGACCGTTTACGGCATAAGCGACCTGCGGCTCATTTTCGGCGATATCGACTTTGTTGTAAGCGGCGGAGTTGAGGACAACATCAATGTCGAGGGAGGCGAGCCTTGCTTCGAGCTGCGTGGAATCGGTGATGTCAGCATCGCGGCGTTCAAAGCTGTGGACGGTGTGGCCACGTTCGGTGAAAACCTTGACGAGTTCAACGCCGAGTTGACCGGCCGCTCCGAAGATCGCTACTTTACTGGGTGTGGGCATGAGGCAAAATAGCAGGATAACAAGGAGAGGCTAGGGCTTGAGCTCGACGCTGATTTCGAGCAGATTTTTTTCATCGCCCGGAAGCGGGAGGGGGCGGCAATTGAGCACCCGGCCTTTCGTGCGATCCACTTGGCCGGAAGGAGCATCGACAGGACCGGCCCATTCGACGACGACTCCGACCGGGATAGGTTCCGAGGCTGCAAAAACAGCAATGTTACCATCGCGCTCGCGGAGAGAGACCTGGATGGACTTACCGTTGTCGCTAAAGACATGGAGCGTTCTTTGTTTGGCAAGCAGAAAAGGCATACGAACCTTATCGGATGGCGCAAATGAATTTTCAGTAAATTGAGTTATTTCCAGGTGAAGAGAAGCCAGAAGCCAAGACCTATAGCACCGGGGAGCAGCAGTTCAGCCCATTGGCGCCAGCCCCAGTTGCCAAAGGACATGCGGTGGACAGCGGAAGTAGCGGATTTGAGCGAAGTGGCGGACGATTCGCCGAAGTGCTGCTTGAGATAATCGGAGCGGAGGCGGCCGTTGAGCGGGCTGGGTTCGCCGTTGAGGATCTTGCGGATTTCAGCACGGCCACCGCGATCGGCGATGAGGATGGTGGCGCTGTTCATGCCGCGGGTGGAATCGGCAAGGTGCCGACGAAGGGAATCGGGGATGTCTTCGGGGCTGCGGAAGACCTGGGTTTTATCTCCCATGGAGATGTAGACGGTGGTGCGTTTGATCGGAGTCAATTGCCGGCTCCCGCGAGACCAAGGGGGCGGAGATTTTCGCCGGCGTGATCGAGAATGACCTGAATAAAACCAAGGGCGGCGCGGCTCAGCGCCTTGTCCTTGCGATACACCAAGGCGAGGCGGCGGATCATGGGTTCGGGGCCGAGGGAAAGAGTTACAAGTTTACCGGCTTCGACTTCTTCGCGGCAGTGGGCGGCGGCGAGAAAGCTGATGCCGAGACCGGCCATGACGAAACGCTTGATCATTTCGGTGGAGTCGAGTTCCATCGAGACTTGTAATTGTTCTTCCACCGGTTCCAGCCATGAGTTGAGCTTGGCGCGAGTAGTTCCCGCTTTGGGAAGCAGTAACTGGAAGGGGGCAATGTCGGAAGCAAGGATCTGGCGTTTGGCGGCGAGAGGGTGATCTTTGGGGACAATCAGACGGATTTCATCGGAGTGGATCTTGACGATCTGGCACTTTTTGTCGTCGACCGGGAGTTGCGTGATGCCGAAGTCGGCGAGATTGTCCTGAACGGCCTGGAGGACGCGTGAGCCATAGCTGCGATCAACGTGGATCTGGACGTTGGGAAACTGCTTTTTGTATTCGCTGAAGACTTCGGGAAGCACGTAAATGCAAGTGGCTTCGTTGGCGGCAATGACGATTTCACCACGGGGGACGCGCTCAAGTTCCTGGATCGATTCCTGGGCGCGGCGGCGGAGGTCGAGAATTTGTTCGGAATACTCGGCGAAGATACGGCCGGCTGGAGTGAGGGCGATGCGGGTGCCGAGGCGCTCGAAGAGATTCGCGTTGAGTTCCTGTTCGAGCTGGCGGACCTGGGCGCTGATGGCAGGCTGCGTGCGGAAACAGGTGAGGGCAGCCTTAGAGAAACTCTTGAGCCGGACGATCTCCAGAAACGTATGCAGTTGATCGAGATCCATGGTGTTCCGGGGGAGTGAAACTTGCAGCAGACGGCCTTAAAAGTATAGCATTTGGTTATGAACCTTATCAGCTTGGGAGTGGCAGGACTGATGGCACTCAGTCTCGGTGCGCAGGAGAAAGCAAAAGTAGAGCAGGGACGCTATCTGGTGGAGGAAGTGGGGAAATGCCAGGAATGTCACACACCGAAGCTCGAAAGCGGAGAGCTCGACCGGACGAAATGGCTGGAAGGAGCGGTGATTGATTTTGCGCCGCTCAAGCCGGTTGCGGGCTGGCACAAGACCTCTCCGGGTTTGACGCCGGACGGGAGATTGTGGGAGCGCTGGAAGGAAGAAGGGATAGGGAATTTCCTGATTACCGGGCTGAATCCGAAGGGAGGCAAGGCGGAAGCGCCCATGCCGACTTACAAGATGAAAGCGTCCGATGTGGACGCGATCCTCGCTTATCTCAAGAGTCTGAAGAAGTAATTGCATTTGGGGCCCGCAATCTGTCTATTCTTTTTCGCGGCGGCAAACTGCCTGGCGGGCGAAGTGGCTAACGTGACACTAGTGGTGAACGATCGATCGCCGGTGTCACGGCGGCTCGCGAATTTTTATGCCGACTGGCATGGGCTTGGCCCGCAGCAGCTTTGCCACATTGCAACGGGCGAAGTGGAGAGCATCAGCCGGGCGGACTTCGACAAAGAGATTTCCGGGCCGCTGAAGGACTGTCTGCGGCGGACGGGGAGGGTGGAAAGCACTTACTATGTGGTGCTGACGCAGGGGATGCCGATCCGGGTGAGTGCGCAAACTCGCGGGGATTGGCATGTGACGGACGGAGCGAGCGTGGACAGTGAAGTCGCGCTGCTGTATCTCGAGCTGCATGGCGCGAAGCTCAAACGCGAGGGGCCGCTGGATAATCCATTCTACCGGCGAAAGGAGCAGGTGTTTGCGCATCCGGCCATGCCGATTTATCTGGTTACGCGCCTCGCGGGCTATAGCTTTGAAGACGCGAGGCGGGCGGTGGAACGGTGCCGCGGGGCGAAGAACACGGGCAAGGTGGTTCTCGATCTCAAGGCGGACAATGACGAGGAGGGGAATAACTGGCTGCGGGACGCCGGTATCCTGTTGCCGGAGGACCGGGTGCTGATCGATGTTACGCCGGGAGTGGTGAGTAACGTGAGAGATGTGATTGGTTACGCGAGCTGGGGATCGAACGACCGCGCGAGAAAGAGCCGTAAGAGTGGCATGGCATGGTTGCCGGGGGCGATTGCGACCGAGTTTGTTTCGAGCAATGGCAGAACGCTGAAGATGCCACCTTACAACTGGACTCTCGGGAGATGGGAGGACTCTAAGTCGCATTATGCAGGGAGCCCGCAATCGATGATGCTCGACTATGTGTGGGAGGGGGCGAGCGGGGTTTCTGGGAATGTGGACGAGCCCTATCTTTCGATGACTGCGCGGCCGGACCAGTTGTTTGCCGCTTACTTGAGCGGCAGGAATCTGGCGGAGAGTTTTTATCTTGCTTTGCCGGCGTTGTCGTGGCAGAGCATCGTGGTTGGAGACCCATTGTGCAGACTCGAATCGCGTTAGCCGGGGACCGGGATTTGCTGGTTGCGCTGGGGCGACGGACCTTCTTTGAAACTTTTACGGGTACCTGTCCGGCTGAAGATATGCAGCTTTTTCTTGAGCAATCGTATGCGCCGGAGAAAGTGGAGGAGGAGCTTGGGGATCCGCTGTCGCGTTTTTTGATCCTTGAGGATGAGTTGGGGGCGATGGGGTACAGCCGATTGTTTGAGGAAGAAAAGGCGGAGGCGGGTTCGGTAGAGCTGGTGCGTTTTTATATGGAGCGGAGGGCAATCGGAAACGGAGCCGCGCATCGGCTGATGGAGCGGACGCTGGATCTGGCCCGGGAGCTTGGTTATCTGCGCATTTATCTGGGAGTGTGGGAGAAGAATTTCAGGGCGCAGAAATTCTATGCGAAGTGGAGATTTGAAAAGACCGGCGAGAAGATCTTTATGGTGGGAACAGATGCCCAGGTGGACTGGTATTACTCGCGGGAGTTATAGCAGACTTACAAATTCGGCGAGGACGGCATAACGGTCCTGGTCGGGGTCGAGGTGGAGGACGGGGAATTCGGGGTTGAGCGGGGACAGTTGGATTTGCCGGTGGGACCAACTGGATTGGGAATCATCGGACTGTTGCTGGACGGCTTTTTGGGATTGGTAGACCTTGAGTGTGTAGCGGGCGTTGGATTCGGAACGGTCTTCCACCAGAACGCGCTTGCCGTTGCGGGATCCGGCGCCGAATTTGCGGAAGACACACAAGGCGCCAGAGGGGACCAGCGGCTCCATGCTGTGTCCGTAAACTTCGCAGACGAACATGTCTTTAGTGAGGCGCAGGCCAACGGGTGATTCGACCCACTCTTCGATTTCGTTGGGGTCGGCGATCTGCTCGCCAAAGCTACCGGCGGCGGAGCGCAGCGCGTAGCGCGGGAGGTGGGTGACGAAGGGATCGACAGCAGCCGGGATGTGGGTTTGGATGTGTTCGCGGTAGAGCTGATGCAGAGTGAAGTCGATGGTGGAGGATTGGATCTCGCGGCGTTCACTTAGGGTGAGGATATTCGAAAGAGTGGATTCGAGCCATGCGAGGGCACTGGCGGCTCCCATTTCGAGGCTGAGCTGTTTGAGGTGTGCTTCGAGACCGGAGAGAATCTGGGCGTCGTCTTCGGAAGCAAGCGTCTGCCAGTCCCGGCGCAACTTGACCGCGAGACGAGCTTGAGGCGCGTCGTAAACCAGAACCCCCGCCGGCTCTTCCGGTCTTCCGGGGAGGGAGAGAGTGAGGAGGGAGAAGGTCATGTGAGTCTCATCGGGAGGAAGGGTGGAGATATGAGAGGGGTTATGGGTTTGCGGGGTAGTAACCGGTGCGGTAACGAATCTTGAGGCCGGGAATACCCGGAACCTCGACGCGGATCTTGCGGAACGCCTTGCGATCGTCTTGCGATTCCGGAACGTAGCGAATGATGTACTGGGTAGTGATTTCGCCCTGGATTGCGGCGACGGCATTGAACATGCCCTTGGCGAGTTCGGCAGCGTAGCCACCAGTACCAACCTTGAGAGCATAGTTACCTTCGTCGGAAGGAGTAGAGAGGTAGCCTGAGATGTCCTTGTAGAGACCTTCAAGGGGGAAGACGACCCGGCCGCCGGTTTCTTCGGCGAGGCGCAACAGATTTTTCTCGCCTTCGGCCTTGAAGCCGAAGGCTACGGTGCTCATGCCGAAGATGGTGACGAGGTTGCGCTGGGCGAGTTCGAGGACTTGATCGAGACCTTTTTTCGAGGCGGAATCGTGACCGTCGCCAATGATGATGATGATGCGGCGGGGCTCGATCGGTTCGCCGCGGACGAGCTTGCGGTTGGTGCAGGCGAGATAGAGCGCGTCATAGAGAGCGGCACCGCCGCCGGGTTTGATCTTGCGGATCTTCTCCTGGATCTTGTCGGGAGAGTTGGTGGTGTCGACACTGACTTCGGCGCTGGTCGAATAGGTGATGAGGTAACCGGAGAATTTCTTGGGGCCTTCTTGAGGGAGGAGGGCGAGGACCAGCTCTTCAGTCGCTTCAGCGAAGGTCTTCCAGTGGAGACGGTTGAGGTTGCTCATGTCGAGCAGAAAGCCGACGACGACCGGTTGTTCGCGTTCGGCGTTGAAGTAGGAGATCTTCTGTTCTTTGTTTTCGTCGAAGACCTTGAAGTCGGCTTGTTTGAGGTCGCTGACGAACTTTCCCTTATCGTCGGTGACGGTAATGGGGATGATGACCTCGCTGACGGAGATCGATAAATTGGGAGTTTTCGTCGCTTGGGCGGCCTCAAGAGAGGAAGAAAAAGGAGCGCCGTTTAGCAACGCCGGTCCCACGAGCATAAAGTGACGGCGTGAAGTCATATCGTTTGAAACAACTTCTATTGTAACGGCGCTACGGAAAAAAGGTTTCCCTTTTCGAGCTGGAGCGAAAACTATCGTTGGACGCGGCCGGAGCCGCCGCCCTGAACGAGGCCTTCGACTTCATCGCGGGTAAAGCGGTTGAAGTCGCCGGGGATAGAGTGTTTGAGGCAACTGGCGGCTACGGCGAACTCGAGCGCGGCTTGAGGCGTATCGAGTGCGAGCAGGCCGAAAATGAGTCCGCCGGCGAAGCTGTCGCCGCCGCCGACACGGTCGACGATGTGAGTAATATCGTAGCGCTTCGAGACGAGGAAGCGATTCCGGTCGTTGAAGCAGGCGGCCCAGCCGTTGTGCGATGCGCTGAAGGATTCGCGGAGCGTGATGGCGATCGATTTGACATTCGGGTAGGCGGCGAGGACCTTGGCACCGAGTTTTTCGTAAGCGGCGTGATCGAGCCGGGCGGAATGGACGTCGGCTTCGCTTTCGATGCCGAGGGCCATCTGGCAATCCTCTTCGTTGGCAATCACGACATCGGTATGCTCGACCAGCAGGGGCATGACTTCGGCGGCCTTCTTGCCGTATTTCCAGAGGTTCTTGCGAAAGTTGAGGTCGAGGCTGACGGTGAGCCCGGCGGCTTTGGCGGCTTTCACGCTTTCGATCGAGAGTTCGGCCGCGCTGGGGCTGATGGCGGGCGTAATGCCAGTGATGTGAAACCAGCCTGCACCGGCGAAGAGTTTGGCGAAATCGACGGCACCGGGTTGGGCGACTGCGATGGCGGAGCCTTCACGGTCGTAGACGACTTTCGAGGCGCGCTGATTCGCGCCGGGTTCGACGTAATAGATTCCAAAGCGGCCCGGACCCCGGACAACGCCCGCGACATCGACGCCGAAGCGGCGCATTTCGCCGAGGAAAGAATCGCTGATGGGGTTTTTATCGGGGAGGACAGTCGCGTAGCGGGCGGGCCAGCCAAAGCCGGAGACGGTGACAGCGACGTTGGCTTCTCCACCGCCGAAAGTGGCGAGGAACTGGGGGGACTGAAGGAATCTTTCCATGCCTGGAGGGGCCAGGCGGAGCATAATCTCACCAAAGGTGACAACAGGCTTCATAGGTGGCAGCAAACCTCCAAGTTTAGCTCAGAAGCATCCAAACGACGAAGGCCAGGAGAGTGAAAACCTCGGAAAGCATCAGGACGTTGCGAATGGAGACGAAGCGTTGCCAGGAACTGCGGGCGGGATGGATCGGGAAAAGTGTGATGTGTTGTGCGAGGGCGTCCGCCCACGATGGTGGGGTGATGAATGAGAAGAGGTAAGGATAGGCGAGACGATTGGGGTCGTAACCCTTGGGGAGTTGCGCGACGATTTCAGCGCGGATGCGGCGGAAGGCGATGCGTTCGCGCAACAGCGTCAAGCCAACACCGGTGTTGGCGGCGAGCAGGAACATCATCCAGATTAAGACAGTTTGCGTTCGATCCAAGAGAAAAGCCCCTATTATCATCATATGGAAGAGCAATTGAATTCTGGGGCCATGCCAGTGGTTGCGGAAGAAAGAATCAATTCGGTGGATGTGTTGCGCGGCTTTGCGCTCCTGGGGATACTGCTGATGAACATCCAGAACTTTGGTTTACCGGGGGCGGCGTATGGCAATCCGGCGGCCTGGGCTGGGGCGACGGGATGGAACCTTTATTACTGGGTGGCGAATCAGATCCTGTTTGAAGGCAAGATGCGCTTTCTGTTCTCGATGCTGTTTGGTGCCGGTGCCGTGCTGCTGACGGAAAGGGCGGAGCGGCGGGGGGCGGGGATTGCAACGGCGGATGTGTACTTGAGGCGCAACCTGTGGCTGGTGCTGTTTGGCATGGTTCACGGTTACTTCATCTGGGAGGGCGACATTTTGTATTCGTACGGGATGGCGGGATTGGGATTGTTTGTGTTCCGGGTCCTGCCGGCGAAAAAATTGCTGATCGCCTCTGGGGTAGTGTTTTTGCTGCTCAACTTGAGCACGGCGGGATTTGTGTTTTCGCAATTTGAGCAGCGGAGCGAAGCGGTGGCAGTGCTGAAGGTGGATGAGAAGAAGCGGACGAAGGAACAGAAGAAGACGGTGGAGGCGTATCAGGAGACCCTCGATAACGAGGACATTGTCAAGCGTAAGGCAAAAATAGAGGAGCAGATCGGGAAGATGCGGGGCGGGTATCTGGAGAATTTGAAGTACCGGGCATCGCATACCTTTGGGGCTCAGACGGTTATGATGATGAAGTTTCTGCTTTGGGATGTGCTGTTCCCGATGCTGCTGGGGATGGCGTTCTATAAAAGCGGAGTTCTGTCGGCGGAGAGGAGCGCTGGATTTTATGCGCGTTTGGCGGCGGGTGGTTATTTGCTGGGGGTGCCGCTGCTGGCGTATCTGACGAAGCTGGCTGTCGATTCGCACTGGGACCCGTTGACAGGAAACTGGCTATTTTTGAGCTATGAATACGGGCGGCTGGCGGTGGGACTGGGGCATCTGGGGCTGGTGCTGCTCGTCTATAAGCTGGGGTGGTTGCGGCCGCTCACGTATTTGCTATCGAAGGTGGGACAGATGGCGTTGACGAATTATCTGCTGACGAGTGTGCTGATGACGCTGTTTTTCAATGGCTATGGACTTGGCAAGTTTGGCGCACTCGAGCGGTATCAGCTTTTGTACGTGGTGTTCGCGATGTGGTCGATTAACCTGATATTGAGTCCGT
>JBKJSR010000503.1:0-4813 GCA_046594355.1 Bryobacter sp. | reverse complement strand
AATCGGCGCAACGCTTCTATCTCCCCGATTTCGGCTGCTCGTTCAAAACTCTTAGCCACAAAGTAAGCAGATCCACTACGCCACACCAACTGCGCCATCCCGTGCTCGCATAGAATTCCGGGAGCCCCAACATTTCCAAATCCGCCCGAACGGCGCTCTACCAGCGCAATGAAACCGTCACGTTGAAATACAAAGTGTGTAGTCAATTCCAGCGCCGGCAACAATTCGATGCCGACTGCTACCAGACGCTGCAGGATCGCTTCCACTGCAAGTCGCCGCTACATTTTGTAGCGGCCAAAATCCTCTTCATTAAGGTTTTCCAAAAGACGCTTTAATTCGTCCTCTTTACCTTTTTCCTGGCCGGAACTCATTCGCGAGTTCTTGAGGACAGCCTCATCGACGAAGATCGGAGAATCGGTTCGCAGCGCAATCGCCAGCGCATCGCTTGGGCGCGAATCCACGCTGATCAATTGCCCGTCTTTCTCCAGCCAGATTACGGCGAAGAACGTATCGTCCTTCAGATCGCTGACAACAATCCGGTCCACGCGTGCATCCATGCCGTGCAGCAGAATCTTGATCAGGTCGTGAGTCATTGGACGGGGGGTATTGATCTTCTCGATCTCGAGCGCGATTGCGTTCGCCTCGTACACTCCTACCCAGATGGGCAGAATAGTGTTGCCAGTTGCATCCCGCAACACAACGATCGGCATCTGCGTTACCGGATCCATCATTAGCGTCCGGATTTTCATTTCGATTTCCATCGTATTCGCTCTGCCTCCCATTTCATTACAGCAGAGTTGCTCTCGCTGCGAAGCTGCCAAAAAGTTGAGTACCGCCGCTCAAACTACTGCTTCGCCGCCCAACGAGTTCGGCCCCGACCTTGTGACTCGCACATTCAGGTAACGGCCTTCAATCGTGGTTCCGTCGGCGGACGGCCCTGGAATTACCGGATGCGTAAAGCTGATGGTTTTGTTCTGAGTGTTTTTGCCCAGCCATTGCTGCGTGGCTTTGTTATAGCCATCCACAATTACTTCTTCCACATTGCCGATATAGGCGGCATTGCGGGGAATCTGGATCTGCCTCTGGTGCTCCTGCACGACACCGAGGCGGCTGCCCTTTTCTTCTTCACTCAGGTGGTCTGTATATTGCAATGCCGGAGTGTTGGGACGCTGCGAATACTTGAAGCTGAAAATCGCGTCATACTGCACTTCGTCGAGCAACTTTAAAGTCTCGGCGAATTCTTCTCCGGTCTCGCCGGGGAACCCGACAATAATGTCGGAAGTGATCGCGATATTTCGCTTGGCATTCTTCATCCACTCGATCCGGCGCATGTACTCATCGCGGGTGTAGAGCCTCTGCATACGGTCGAGAACGGCGGTGGAGCCGCTCTGCACAGGCAAATGAATGTGGTTGCAAAGTACGGGGTTTTCATCGACGACGTCGACAATTTCTTTCACAAAATCGCGGGGGTGCGATGTGGTGAAACGAACGCGCTTCAGCCCTTCTACTTCCCCCATCCGCCGCAGCAAAGATGCAAAATCAAGCCCCGATTCCGAGGGGTCGGCGTAACTGTTCACGTTCTGCCCCAGCAGCGTGATTTCGCTGTAGCCGTTGATTACCAATTGCCGCGCTTCTTCGAGCACGCCGGCGCTTGCCCGGCTGCGCTCCGGCCCGCGGGTCATCGGAACGACACAATAGGCGCAACTCTTGTTGCAGCCCTCGATGATCGTCAGAAATGCCTTGTGCGGATTGTCCCGCCGCGTATAGGGCACCTCAAAAGTGTCTTCCGTATCGAGGCTCAGCCCGGTCACGCGTCGGTTTCCCGCCTCAAGCTGTATGAGCATTTGGGGGAACTGGTTGTAGCTCGCCGAGCCCGCTACCAGACTCACGTAAGGCGCGCGTTCGAAAATTTTCTCGCCCTCTTGCTGCGCAACGCAACCGAGAACGCCGATCACTTTGTCCTTGCTGCGCTTCTTGAAATCGTTCAGGCGGTTGAACACCTTCTGCTCCGCCCTGTCCCGGATGCTGCATGTGTTGTAAAGCACGAGGTCCGCTTCATCCGGTGTTTCGACCTGCGAGTAGCCTTTACCTACCAGCGTCCCGATCACTTTCTCGGAATCGTGGACATTCATCTGGCAACCAAAGGTTTCAATGTAAAACTTGTTCATGCGTGGACCAACCTCTATTATAGGGACTGTACAGATTCCTCCTGCCTGCCGATAGTCCCAATTGAGAAGCATATGCGGCACCTGATCCTTTTCGCAATTTCTTTGAGTGGCATCGCTCAAACCTATGTTTACGATACCGACGGCCGACGTGTTCTCCTCGCCTCTCCCCAAGAGACGCGGGAGCGCAAGGTGATTGAGGACGGGCCAGGCGGTCGCGTAGTGGAAGAATCGGTCGAGCGCCGCGACGCTCAGGGCAACAAAATGGCGCCTGAAAAAGTCCGCATCTTCGAACGCAAATCTCCTGAAGGCGCGAGCATAGTCGAAACTACTACCTTTCGTGCGGATCTCAACGGCAAAATGTCGCCGTCGGAGCGCACGGTTGTCACTGTCCAGCAGCAGTCTGGCCAAACTCTTACTTCGACCGTTGTGGAGCAGCCCGGCGCGAATGGGACTTTGCAAGTCGTTGAAAAGATCACGGCGCAGACCGTCGCGGTGGAGGGCAAACAGCGGACCAATCGTTCCACTTATGTGCTGGATGCAAATGGGAGCTTCATTGAAGCCGTGCGTGAGTTAATCGAAAAAGCTCCCGATGGTAAGGGTACAAAAGAAGTGGTTCAGGAATTCCGCAATGCGCCGACCGGCAAGATGGAGCTAACCGGGCAGAAGGTCCGGCTGGACCAGAGCAATCCCGACGGTTCGAGCACGAGCGAAATTACCATTTACGGGGTAGCGGCGCAGGGCCGCACCGCAGAAGGGCAACTGCGCATTCGCGAGCAACAGTTGTTAAGCTCAAAGCCCGGGCCGGGCAGCACGCTGGTTGAGTCCATCAGCATCCGTCGTCCCGACCTGTCCGACGCCAAGCTGGGTACCTACCAGAAGGTCGGCGAAAAAGTCATTCAGCTCCCCAAGGATGGGGCGGGGAAGCCCTAATTAACGCTCTTCCTGGCTGCAAGCCGCCCGCCCTCTCAGTATGCGCATCCGGCCATGAGTGCAATCTCCGAGGGTCGAAAGGATGCCAAGATCCACAGCAGGCGCGACAGGAGCCTTGAGGAATCCAAAAGGCAATCTACGCTCGCCCTAGACCTGTGTGGCAGGAAAACTCAGCGGAATCTCAAGTAAATCGCTCAAGAAGGAATCGAAGAGCCGCACTCCTTCTACTTCGCGGGTTTTTTCCGAAATCCAATCATCGTCTTGGATCGAGACCGCGTTGCCCTTCCCAGGCTTCAGGACGCTTGCCATAGTGGCAATCAGCGCTTTTTCTTCATCGGATCTCTTCGCTAATTTATTTCGAAACTCAGGAGTCGACTTCGCATCGCTAATATAGCGTTGAGCTAGCGCGAATAGGGTCGGATACACAGCATTGCCGCATTCCAGCAGCACCGTCTCAAGTGTTCCTACATCGCGATTGTTTGGTAGAGAGAAAACCCCAATACGGATTCCGCCAATCGCCTCAACCACACCCAACCTGGTCGGAACTGTTATTTTCTTTACTTCGCGCCTCAACTTCTCAAGTCTTACGACTGGATCATCGGCTTTGTCTGTGTCGAGAAGAATCCCAAGAGCCGATAGCCCTGACAATTCTTCAAGCGTCGACAAGCTATCTTCAAGGAAACCCGGAAGCTTCGACAATCCATCACAACTGTGTACGGCAACGGACTGCTGGTCGTTCTCATAAAAAGTCGGAACACTCACACGCTTGTGAAAATCACCATCTTTGTTTGATGGGAAATTAGTTGGGATCAACTTGTGCCAAAAAGAGGACAAGCTCCCCTTGTTGAGCTTAAAACTTAGCTGTTTAGCCTTCAGAAATTTGCCGACGAACGCAACGTCGTGCTGCCCTTCAACCACCAAATAGGCATGCCTTGGCATCAGCGAATCTCAAGCCCCCGTTCAAAGCGAAGTCGCCTCAACTGTTCGCCTGCCAAACGCACAGCAATCGTTTCTTCCTCTTTGCGATCCAGCCTGTAGCCGACCAGATCGGAATCATCCGACATTCCTTCGATCACCGCATCTACGGCTTCCAGGCTGTGGGTGGTCGCCACCAATTGAACATCGTGCTTGCGGCAAGCGGCAACCAACCAACGAAACACTTTGGGTAAAGCATTCACATGAATAGCACTTTCAATTTCGTCAATGAGTAGAACGCCGCCCTTAACTGAAGGCACGGATAAGGCGTATAGTATTGCCCGCCTTACGCCGTCGCCGAACGCCTGAATTGGCATGCTCCCAAGAATTGAATGCTTCAGATGGATGCGATTATTACTCAATATGTTCAGCTTCTGAATCGATGGGTCAATCTGCTCGATTAGAGCATTCACTTCATCCACCCAATCGACCTCGATCGCCTGAGACAAGTCATCAAGAAGACGTCGCTGCATCCGGTGGCTGTATGGAGACAAATTCAAGACTTTGCAGCCGCGTGATCCAGAGGCATGATCTTTAGGGACTCCAGTCCTGTCCTCCCATGTCTCGACTTCGGCCAATTGATCCTCTGTGCCTCCCTTGAAGCTTGCTCTAAATGAAAACTTGATTCCGCCTATTTCGGCGATGTCCACTACTTCCATTTCAGGTTCGCCGTCTTCATATTCGCCAACTTGCACTAGAATGGGCTCACTCCGAAAGATTCTCGCCGCTGCTGCTCGAAC
>JBKJSR010000445.1:0-3161 GCA_046594355.1 Bryobacter sp. | reverse complement strand
GCGGGGTTGAAGGTTTTGGGGAGCTCTTCGACGTAGCGCTTGAGGTAGTCGTCGCTGGCACCGACCATGGAATGGCTGATCTCGAGGCCGAGCTGGGAATCGACAGTCCAGTGAATGAAGAGGCCAAAGCCGAGGTCGCGGAACCACTCGAGGCGCTCGGCCTTGTTGCGCGAGCCGGTGATCGGCTCGACACTTTGGGCGGCGAGGAGAAGAGTTAGCGAAAAGCAGAAGAATAAACGGAACCGGGTACTCATAGAATGCATCCTTGACACCAGAGTGTATTCCAGTCAGGATTACGCTTAGGAGCAATTCTGTGAAAAAAGTCCTTTTTGCAATCGCGCTGGGGAGTTTGACGGCAATGGCGCAGAGTGTCATTTCCGCCAAAGCTGGGCTCATTCATTATGTCGAAGGCGACGCGATGGTGAACGACCAGATCTTCGTTCTCAAAGAGAGCAAGTTCCTGGAACTGAAGAACAAAGAAGTTCTGAGGACGGATGAAGGCCGGGTGGAACTGTTGCTCGCACCGGGTACCATTCTGCGTTTGAGCGAAAAAAGCGCAGTGCGGATGGATTCTAACGCAATCCTCGCAACGCGGCTTACGCTGCTTGAGGGAACGGCGATTGTCGAAGTGATGGAAGTAGAAAAGCTCGCTTCGCTTGAATTCACTCTTGGCACCGATACGGTAAGCATTCGCAAGCCAGGCTTGTATCGCCTGGAGATGGATAGTCCGGCGGTGAAGGTTTACAGCGGCGAAGTGGCCGTGAACTGGAACGACGAACTGACGAAGCTCGGCGAAGGCAGGATGATGACTCTCACCGGTAATCATGTGATTGCCAGGTTCGAGAAGAAACAGAACATGGACGAGATCGTGCAGTGGGCGGACCGGCGTTCGGGTACGCTGGCGATGGCGAACATCCATTCGGCACAGACGGTGGCGAACAGCATGAGCGGCAACCAGCAACTGGGATCGAGCGGCTGGGTGTTTGACAGGTTCTACGGGATGATGTCCTACGTGCCTTATGGGAACAATATCTTTTCGCCGTTTGGATATGGATATTATTCGCCGCGTACGGTTTATATCGTTTACAATCCGCCGGTTTACGCTATGCCCAGTGGAGGTGGGGGTGGCGGAGACATTGGAGGAAACCGGAGTCAGGTGGGCTACAACAACGATCTGGGCTACAACACTTCGACGATGCGTTCGGCGGGTGGATATAGCGGTGGCGCTGGTCCGGCGGCTGCGGCCTCCGCGCCTGTCTCGGGCGGTGAGCGTGCTGGCGGATCGGCTGGTGCCGGTGGAGCGGGACGCTCCGGCGGTGGTGGTGGCGGTCGCACTCCGTAAGTGAATTTGTTTAGGAAAGAAAAAGGCGGCGCCCGGAGCGCCGCCTTTTTGCGTTTTGCAGTCGAGCATCATTCGACTGCCCGCAGGATGGGGTAAACGTCCTTGTCCGATTCGTAAAAAGGACTGCGCTTGTAGAGCCAAAGCAAGCGGGCGCGGGGGTTGGCGGCCAAACCCGGATCGGCGGCGAGGGCGGCAGTAAAGTCGGCTTTGAGCTTGGGGTCGGAGGCGAGCATCTTCTCCGCGAGGGGTTCCATAATGTAGTCGGCGGCGTATTCCTTTTGCTCGAAGATGCTGTTGAAGATGCCCCACTTGACGGCTGAATCGGGGGCGACGGGTTCGAGGATATTGACCAGGAGCTTTTGGAGCGGCTGGCTGGTTGAGACGAAGAAGGCACCGGCGGGGATGCTGCGCTTTTCGACGCTTGTGCGGGCTTCGTAATCCGGCATGAAATGGGATTCAAAGGGCATTGGGGGGAAGCTGACTTTGTCGAAGCGGATGACTTCGAAGTTGCCGGTGGTGGTCTGGGTAGTGGGCTGGACACGGATGCCGTGGAGCTTGAGGAGGTCGGCAATCGCAGACCATTCGCGCGGGATGTAGTAGCCCTTGGGGATGGTGACTTCGGTTTTGGGGATGGCGGCGCGGATCAGATCGACCTCGATATTGCGGGGCTTGGGAAGGTAGCGGAGGACGGGTCCGCCGAGGGCGCTGCCCTGGTAGGTTTCGGTTTCGAGGAGTAGGGCGGTGTGGGGGACACCCTGCTTTGCGGCGGAGTAATCGACGGCGAGTTTTGCGCCGGGCTGGAGCAGGTCTTTGTCGGCTTTTTCAGTTGCCGCGCGGAGGTCGGTGCCGTGTTCGGCAACGACATTGAGCGTTTCGAGCATGATGTCGTAGTGGCCCCAGGCGCGCACGGAAAACGGTTTAAGGGAGTGAGTTTCGACGAGCAGGCTGGCGCGGTTGCGGATTGCGGCGTAACCGTCGGAATAACGCGCACTGAGCGAATGCACGACAAAGGGCGCGCCCGTGCGAACTGGGCCGCCGACATACCAGCCGACAACGTGGCCTTCGGCTTCAAGGCCGGACCAGAGTTTGGGAGACCATTTCTCACCGGCCCAGGCACCGACGGCGGGGTGGACGTCGATGCCGTCGTGGATCACGAAGGTTGTGTCGGCCTGGAGGTCCTGACCATCGGTGACATGGTTGTCGATGAAGAGGTCGGGCTGCCACTTGTTGAAGGTCTTGAGCCAGTTCTGCATTTCGGGAGAGTCGGCTTTCATGTAATCGCGATTCAGATTGAAGCGCTGGGAGGTGACGCGGAAGCCCATCTCATTGGGGCCCTGCTCGTTGATGCGGTTGTAGGGGGAGCGCCTTTCGAGGCCATCAATATTGAAGGCGGGCATGGAAATGACGATGGCTTTGTCGAGGAGCCGCTCGTACTTCTTGGTGACCAGGATGTCGCGGAGGAGCATGACCGCTGCGTCCTTGCCGCCGTTCTCGCCGGCGTGGATCGCGTTTTGAAAGAAGACGATGGGCTTGCCGGTTTTGCGGGCGGCGGCGGCGTCGAAGGCCTTGTCCTTTGTGGCGACGAAGATGTACATGCGCTGGCCGGTGGGAGTTGCGCCGATGTCGATCATGCGGGCGTAAGGGGAAGCGGCGGCGAGTTTGAAATAGAGACTGACGATCTCCTGGTAGTTGCCGGTTTCTTTCCAGTTGGAACGCTCGGCGAGGGTGAGCATGTCCTTGGGGGAGCGTTCGGTCGAGGCGCGGAGGTTGCGGGCGGCCTTCATTCCGGCGGTGACCCAGACACTCTCGTTCGGGGCGA
>JBKJSR010000412.1:0-6023 GCA_046594355.1 Bryobacter sp. | reverse complement strand
ATTTCAGGGTGTCGAGATGCAACCTTTCGTAGCCCAGGTTGCGGGCCGACTGCATCGCAGCCAGCATCAGCTTTTTGCCGAAACCAAAGCCACGGGCGGCAGGGTAAACGAACAGCCTCTTGAGTTCGGCGATTCCTTCGGCATCGGGCCCGCAGCGCGACGCAGCCGGCCGGGCGATCCTTCACTTCGAGCAGCAGAACGCAATCGTATTTCCCCGGCAGACTTCGAAGTTCGCGGTCGAAGGATTGGAAGCCGAGATCGACGGCGATATCGGTTTGGTAGTCCCGGAAAAGCCGGCGTACCGCTTCCATAACTTCAGGGAAGCGGGCTGCGCGGATGATAAACTTAGGGTCAAGTGGGTTCACAAGCCAAAGATTCCTTTCAGCAATTAGTAGACATTATGGCGCGATTACGTGCGCCGGATGGCTGTCCATGGGACCGCGAGCAGACTTTCGATTCGATTAAGCGCTACACGGTGGAAGAAACTTACGAAGTGATCGATGCGATTGAACGCAAAGACTACCCCGCTCTGTGTGAAGAGCTTGGGGATCTGATATTGCAGCCGGTGTTTTACGCGCAGATGGCGAGCGAGGCGGGCCTGTTCCGGATTGAAGATGCACTTGAGGCGATCAACTCCAAGCTGATCCGCAGGCATCCGCATGTGTTCGGGGATGTTGTTGTCGACAATGCGGACGAAGTCAAGACGAACTGGGATGCGATCAAGGCGACCGAAAAGGGGCATGTGGCCACGGGACTGCTCGACAGTGTGAACCGTGCGCAGCCGGCTCTGATGGAAGCGGTCGAGATCTCGAAAAAGGCGGCCAAGGCGGGGTTTGAATGGTCCGAATACGACGATGTTGTCGCAAAGCTGAAAGAAGAGATCGCGGAGCTGACGGAGGCAAAGGCGTCTGGGGACGAAGCTGCGATCGAAGGGGAAATTGGCGACCTTTTATTCACGGTAGTGAATCTGGCGCGATGGTCGAAAGTGGACCCCGAACAAGCCCTGCGCCACACAAACAGTAAATTCCGGAAGCGATTTTCGCATGTGGAAGCGCGAGTCGGCGAGACGGGCAAGACCTTGGACGCAGCGACCCTGGATGAGATGGAAGGCTATTGGCAGGAGGCCAAGAAGGCATGATCGAAGTGCGTAGCCTCACGGAGAACAGCGAGTTTGAAGAAGCTGTGGCATTGCAGAAAACGATCTGGGGATTTGAAGAGATCGAGCTTTTGCCGGTGCGGCTCTTTGTTGTCGCAACCAAAGTGGGTGGTCAGGTTTTCGGAGGCTATGACGATGGCCGCATGGTCGCGTTTTTGCTTGCGATCCCCGGCTTGAAGCCTCAGGGCCAATACTACCTGCACAGCCATATGATGGGCGTGCTGAGCGAATACCGCAATGCCGGGATTGGCCGCATGTTGAAGTTGAAGCAGCGCGAAGAGGCTCTGTCGCGCGGCATCGGCCTTGTGGAATGGACCTTCGATCCGCTGGAATTGAAGAACGCATTCTTCAACATCGAGCGTCTGGGCGCGGTGGTAAGACGTTATGTGTTGAATCAATACGGCACGACGACAAGCGCGCTGCATGGCGGATTGCCGACAGACCGGTGCGTGGCGGAGTGGTATCTGGACGGCGCTAGAGTAACGGGTTTGCTCGATACGGGCAAGCTGGAGCGGCTCTCCGAGGCGGCGCGCATCGAGGTGCCGGTGGCAATACAGGATTGGAAGCTCAGCGATCCGGCGCGAGCCCGCGAGACGCAGGCCGCGATCAGCGGGCAATTTCAGGAGCACTTTCGCGCCGGGCTTGCGGTGCTTGGCTTTGAGCGCAGCGAAGACAAAGGAACTTACGTTTTAGGCAAATGGCATTCGTAATTGAACAAATTAAACTGCGGCAGATCGAGATGCCGCTCGTGCATTTCTTCCAGACCAGCTTTGGGCGCACTTACTCGCGCAAGATTGTTCTGGTTGAGGCGATCGCCGGAGGAGTGTCCGGTTGGGGCGAGGTAACTGCGGGCGAGAATCCCTTTTACAACGAGGAATGGACCGATTCGTCGTGGCTGATCCTGCGCGATTTTGTCGCTCCCAGGGTGCTAAATCATGAATTCGCGGCAGCCTCCGATGTAGGAGAACGGTCGGCGCACATCCGCGGACATCTGATGGCCCGCGGTGGGCTTGAAGTGGCCTGCTGGGATCTCGAAGCGCGGCAGATGGGAATGCCGCTATATCAGACGATTGGCGGCGGGGCGCGCAAAGAGATCGCCTGCGGCGTATCGATCGGCATTCAGGATAGTGTGGACCAGTTACTCGGCAAGATCGATACCGAAGTAAGTGCCGGATATCGGCGGATCAAGATCAAGATTGCTCCCGGATGGGATGTCGATGTAATTCGCCAGGTGCGCAAGCGCTTTCCGGAGATACTCCTGATGGGTGACGCGAATTCGGCGTATCGCCTGAGCGACTGGCAATTGCTAAAGGCACTCGATGAATTCAATCTGATGATGATTGAACAGCCCCTGGCGCACGACGAGATCATCGATCATGCTGTGTTACAAGGCAGGCTGGATACTCCAATCTGCCTCGATGAGTGCATCCGCTCGGCGCATCATGCGGAACAGGCAATCCGCATGAGGGCCTGCAGGATTATCAATATCAAGCTGGGCCGTGTGGGTGGCTTTGCCGAAGCGATCAAGGTCCACGATGTGGCGATGAAGCACGGCATCCCGGTGTGGTGTGGGGGCATGCTCGAATCGGGCATTGGCCGGGCCGCGAACATCGCGCTTTCGACTTTGCCGAACTTCGTGCTGCCTGGCGATGTGAGCGCATCGAAGCGCTACTGGAAGCAGGAAGTGATCACCAAACCGGTTGAAGTTTCCCCTGCCGGCATGATACGTATTCCCGAGGGTCCGGGCTTTGGCTTTGAGGTGGATCGTGCGTTTCTCGATTCCATCACCGTCAGACAGGAGACGATCGACAAGCCTTGACTGAAGGAAGCAGTAAACGCCATCTCTACGCGCTGATGATTCTGATCACGCTGCTCTGGAGTTTCAACTTCATCACGAGTAAGGTGGCGATGCGGCAGTGGAACCCCGTCCTGTTGACCGGCCTGCGGACGACACTGGCGCTGCTCATTTGCATTCCCTTGTATTGGCGGGAGCGGCCTCATGCCTGGACCTGGCCTATCTTCTGGCGCTTCGTCGGATTGGGAACACTTGGGATGGCCGCCAACCAGCTCTTCTTCGCCATGGGCGTGAAGCGGACCAGTGTCGCGCACGGTGCCTTGATCGTTGGTCTAACGCCGTTGCTCGTGTATGCGTTGTCCTCGGCGATCGGGCAGGAGATCTTTCGTCCGAAGAAGTTAATCGGCATGTCGATCGCGCTGGCCGGTATTGGATTGCTGCAGGCGCAATCGGGGGGAGGTGCCTCGTTGATGGGCGATGCACTGGTGCTGCTGGGCTGTACGATTTTCTCGATTTTTACGGTATTTTCCAAGCCATTGAGCGGCGTGTTGTCGCCAGTAGGAACGGTGACGTTAAACTTCCTGGGAGCGGCAGTTTTTCTGCTCCCGGCGACGCTGACCCTCTCGCTCGATTTTCCTTTCCGCGAGCTGTTGCCGATCAGTTGGCTTTGTCTGATCTTCATGGCGCTGGTTCCGAGCGTGTTCTGCTTTCTGATTTACTACAAAGTGCTTAGGCAGTTACCGGCCTCGAAGCTGACCATGTTTACTTATTTGCAGCCGGTGATGGGTTCGGCCATGGCGATTCCTCTACTCGGTGAGGCGATGAGCGTAAGCCTTCTGAGCGGCGGATTGCTGATCCTGCTCGGCGTGTATCTCACGGAGAAATTCTGATGGCCGTGACGATTCTGCAACTGCTGCGGCGGAACCACAATTACAGGCTGCTCTGGGGCGGGCAAGTGATCAGCGAGGTGGGCGACCACTTCAATAACATTGCCGTGTTTTCGATGGCGATCCGGCAGGAGCATGGCGGCCTGCTGGTGGGCGGGGTGCTGATGGCGCGCGCGATTCCGATGCTGGTGGCGGGGCCGCTAGCGGGTGTGGTGCTCGACCGGCTGGACCGGCGCAAGGTCATGATCGCAAGCGATCTCGTGCGGGCGCTGGTCGCGCTGGGCTTTATTGCCAGCATTGGGCAAAGCGGCAATACGCTGTTGTTCGTGCTGAGTGCGCTGCTGATGTTTGCGAGTCCTTTCTTTTCTAGCGGCCGCAATTCGATTTTGCCCGTGGTCGCGAATCAGGATGAGTTGCAGTCGGCCAACGCTTTGACCCAGTCGACTGCCTGGGCGACGACTGGCATTGGAGCTTTTCTCGGCGGCATTGCGGTGGCTTCGCTCGGTTACGAATGGGCTTTTGTCCTCAATGCGCTCAGCTTTCTCGGGAGTGCCGTTTGCCTGATGTTTTTTCGCAGCGGGCCAAAAGAATTTGAGCCTCCCGCCGGCAACCGTCAAACCAGGTTTCAACCGCATCGTGAGTTTGTAGACGGCTTGCGTTACCTGAAGAGCGAACCGCTGCTGTTGTCGATCGCCTTGATCGGTGTAGGTTGGGCGACAGGCGGGGGAGCGGCGCAGATTCTGTTTAGTGTGTTTGGGGAAAAAGTGTTCCATCGCGGCGCGGCTGGCATCGGAATCATTTGGGGTTGTGCCGGGCTGGGCCTTGTAGCCGGAGGCGTTGCGGCCAACTGGCTGAACAAACGTTTGAGCTTTGAAGGTTACAAGCGAACTGTAAGTATCGTCTATCTTGTACATGGAGCGTTCTATGTGGCTTTTGCGCTCGAGCGCAATTTCGCTTTGGCGCTGGTCTTCATCGGACTCTCGCGGGCTGCTGGAGCGATGTCGAGTGTGGTGAATTATTCAAAGGTTCTGCGCTACGCCGAGGACCAATATCGGGGACGTGTGTTCGCGACAATGGAGACGATGACCTGGACCACGATGATGGTGAGCCTGTTCGTCGCCGGCATCGCCACCGAGACTGTAGATCCGCGTACCATAGCCGTCGTGGCGGGTGTCTTGAGCGGCTCGACCGGAATTGTCTGGGCATGGGCAAACTGGGCGGGCAAGTTGAAGTTGCCGGAAAGTAAACGCTGAGTGGACGAACAAGTCAAAGGGAAGATCTACGATTCGCGGCAACTGAAACGCCTGCTGCCTTATGCGTGGCCTTACCGGTGGACGGTGCTGTTGAGCCTGGTACTGCTGACGGCCCAGACATTGGCGCAAGTCGCGACTCCTCTGCTGACGCGCGTGGCCATTGACAAATACATCGTCAAAAAAGTAGAAGGCTTCGACGGCTTGCTCAGTGTTTTGAATCCCTGGCTGCCGCAAGAAGTCTGGCCGGGTCTGGCCTTTTTGAGTGCGGTCTTCGGCGCGTTTCTTTTGTTGCGGCTGTTCCTGGAGTACGGTCAGCAGTTGGCCATGCAGTTCACGGGGCAGCGCATCATGTTCGACTTGCGCCGGAACTTGTACGCCCATCTGCAGCGTCTCGATGTGCAGTTCTTCGATCGCAATCCAGTGGGGCGGGTTGTGACCAGGGTAACGAGCGATGTCGACCAGTTGAATGAGTTTTTCTCGGCTGTCCTGGTTACGATCATTGGCGACTTGATGATGATCGGCTTTGTGTTGATGGCCATGTTCCAGTTGAGCTGGCAACTTACTTTGATCATGGTGAGCGTGCTGCCCTTTGTGGTTGTGACGATGATGGTTTTCCGCAAAACGGTGAGCCTCGATTACCGGCGGCAGCGCGTGGCGATCGCGAAGCTGAATTCGTTTTTGCAGGAGCATACCAGCGGCATGAGCGTGCTTCAGCTTTTTCATCGGGAAGAGAAGGCCAAAGAGCGGTTTTCAAATATCAATCGCGAGAATATGGATGCTTGGAAGAGTTCGATTGTCGCCTATGGCTGGTTCTATCCGGTGGTTGAGTTTCAGGGGATGATCGCGCTCGGGACGGTGCTGGCTGTTGGCGGTTTTGCGGCGAGAGATGGAAATCTGACGGTTGGAATTCTGGTTGCGTTTTTTCAGTATGC